>CAVZNE010000161.1:0-4355 GCA_963776445.1 Terriglobales bacterium | reverse complement strand
CATCCGCGCCAGGAGCAGACGCCCCGCTCGGCACAGGGATATTGACGAGGCGAAGCACTCCCAAAGCTGGCGACGGAAAGGCCCAGTTTGGCTGCGGATTGGTCTGCCACTGCCATTGCAGGCCCAGCGCCGGGGCGTTGAATTCGTCCGAGTCGGCCGGCGTATAGGCGGGCGTGGGTTGCGGCAGCTTCGGCTTTTTGTAGGATGCCACTGGCTCGCCAGTTCCAGCCGCCGACTGGTGGACGCCGATGAGCGGCCAGTCGTCGTTGCCCCAGTGCATCGGCTCCAGGCTCACGACGCGCCCATAGGCCCCCAGGTCCTGGAAGTGAAGAAACCAGTCTTCTCCAGCGGGAGTATCGACCCATGCGCCCTGGTGTGGACCGTTGATGCCGGTGCTTCCCTGCGCCAGAACGACGCGGCGTTCATAGGGCCCATAGATCGACCTTGACCGGTAAACAAGCTGCCAACCTGGCTTCACGCCACCGGCCGGAGCGAAGACATAGTAATAGCCGTGGCGCTTGTAGAGCTTGGGCCCTTCGAGCGTAATGTCCTTGTCGTGCCCATCGATGATCAGTGCGCCGTCATCCAGCAGTTTGGTTCCGTCGGTCGACATCCGGCTGAGAACCAGCGCTGTTTTCACGCCCGCTCGGCTGGCGGCAAGGCCATTGACCAGGTAGGCCTTGCCGTCGTCGTCCCACAGCGGGCAGGGATCGATCCATCCCTTCGCCGCCTTGATCAACAGCGGCTCAGACCACGGACCGCGGATGGAACGCGCCTTGATCATGTAGATTCCGTAGTTCGGATCAGGGTAGAAGATGAAAAACTCTCCGGCATGAAAACGAATGCTGGGCGCCCACGCGCCGTTGCCGTGCTGCGGAGTCCGGTAGACGTCAAGCGGCGGCTGCTGCGGAAGAGCATGACCGATGAGCTCCCAATGCACAAGGTCTACGGAATGCAGTAGCGGCAGGCCGGGGACGGCATCGAAACTGGATGCAACCAGGTAAAAGTCGCTGCCCACCCGAATGACATCGGGGTCGGAATAGTCGGCGTAGAGAACCGGATTCCTGTAGGTTCCGTCTCCGGCATCCGGGTTCCACACCTTGGAAACCGATTGCGCGCTTGCGGAGACTGCCGCTAGGAGGCACAACGTTAGCAGCAAGCGAATTGATGTCATTGATCTCATGGAACGATGATCGCACTGTGAGGAATCGTCGCTCAAGTTTCAATTCCGCGATCCCGGAAGAAACAAGATTTCGATGCGGCCCTCCGGGACGCACTGGTTCGGGGAACATCTGCCCCAGGACTTCCCCTTCGCTTTGCTCAGGGTCCGGCCTGGGCTATTGTCGGTTCCTCCCTCCGGGAAGGCCGATTATGCGAAAATCGACTGGACGCAAAATGACACTCTACACGAAGACCAGAACCATCCTTACCGACAGCCATTTCCTGATCCCTTTGATAGTGTTTTGTATCGGACTGGCGCTGCTCATCACGCTGCATTGATCTGCTGTGCGCCGGAACCTCTCAACATGCAACGAAGGGACTGCAACCATGGGCGCAACGGGAAAGAAGAACGCGGCAGCGAGCTTTGGATCGATCCACGGGCTGGGCGTGGCCTGCGGATTGGCGGCGGGCGTGTGGCTGGGTGCGGCCGAAGCGCCGACCAAACTGGTCAACTCCGGCCTGTCTCCGTATGCGATTTCGCTGTGCATGGTGACGGGAGTCTTTACCGCACGGTGGACCTTGCCGACGCTGCTGAAGGGAACCCGGTACGTGTTTGCGGACCTGAAGCAGAACAGCCACCTGATTTTCACGGCGATCCTCGCCGGCATGTTGTGGGCGGTGGCCAACACGCTGACCGTGTTCGCCATTCGCGATGTGGGGCTGACCATCGCCTTCCCGCTGTGGAATACCAACTCGCTGGTCGGCATTCTGTGGGGACGGCTGCTGTTTGGGGAACTAAAGGGCGCGAGCCGCAAGAATGTGGCCAAGGTGGTTCTGGGCGCGCTGGCCATTGTGATTGCGGCGGTGATGCTGGGGTTCAGCACCATCCACAACGGAGGCCCGCACGCCGGCCGCGCAGTGAGCGGCGTGCTGGCCGCGATGGGCGCCAGCCTGCTATGGGGAACCATGTACATTCCCTACCGCAAGGCCTACCTGAGCGGCATGAATCCGCTGTCGTTTGTGACCGTCTTTACCCTGGGTGAACTGGGCACAGTGTTTGCACTGGTGATGACGCTGGATGGGGGCACGAAGGCCGCACTGTTTCATTCGCCGGAGACGCTGCACCTGTTGTTCTGGCTGTTTTTGGGCGGCTTTGCCTGGGTCATCGGCGACTTGTATCAGCAGTTTGCCACCAAATACCTGGGCATCGGCAGGGCCATTCCGCTTTCGAACACCAACCAGCTTTGGGGATTGGCCTGGGGCGCGCTGGTGTTCGGAGAGCTGGCGCACGCCGACGCTGGGCACAAGATGCTGGTCGTGGTGGGGTCGCTGGTGATGATTCTGGGCGCGCTGGCGGTGAGCACGGCGACCGCGACGGAGCGCGAGTTGGCCTCAACCAATGAAGCGGTGGAGCGAGAGTGCAAGCGCTACAACCTTGACTACGAACGAGTGTTGCAAGCCAACGCCGGCGAGGATGCCGGCGATCGCGAGGAACGGCGCGTGTGGTGGGACTACGCCATTGTCGCGGCTGCCGTGGGCGTGTTCGTCTACCTGGGGTGGAATGCCAAACTGCCAGAGCTGGGCATGAACATGGCCTGGGTGTGGGCGCTGGGCGGAGTGCTGGTGGCGTCGGCAGCCGTGTGCGGATGGGGACTGTACCGGATGACCCGGTTCTCCTAGAGACCGTTACAATAATTGGATGGTGCAGTCGTCGAAAGTTGATCTGGTGGGCGTTGGGTTGAACGCCACGGACACGCTGATTCCCCTTGCAAATTACCCTGTACGCGGCTCCAAAGTGGAGTACCGCGCCGCAACCGTGATGCCGGGAGGACAAGTGGCGACCACCATGGTTGCCTGCCAAACCTGGGGATTGCGAACCCGCTATGTGGGGAAACTGGGCGACGACTCCGCCGCACAACTGCATCGCGAGGCGTTTGCCAAGGTGGGCGTCGAGGCGCAACTGATTGAGGTAGCCGGAGCGGATAGCCCGCGGTCGCTGATCCTCGTAGACGATGGCGGCGAACGGACGGTGCTTTGCCGGCGGGATGAGCGCCTGATCTTGCAGCCGGAAGACCTGAAACGCGAGTGGATTGTGAATGCGCGAGCGATGCATGTGGACGGGTACGACACGGCCGCAGCCACGCTGGCGGCCCGCTGGGCGCACGATGCCGGGATCCCGGTCATCGCCGATTTGGACGAGCCTTATCCGGGCGTGCAGGAACTGATCGAGAACGTGGACCATCTGATCGTGAGCCGGGATTTTCCTTGCCGGCTGATGGCGGACTCGGACCTGGAAAGCGCGCTGCGCCGCATGCAACTGCGCTATGGGTGCAAACTGACCGCGGCCACGCTGGGCGAGGACGGCGTGCTGGCCTGGGATGGAAAGACGCTGCACCACTGCGCCGCCTACCGCGTTCCCGTGGTGGATACGACCGGAGCCGGAGACATCTTCCACGCCGGGTTCATTTATGGATTGCTGCAAGGGTGGCCGCTGGAACGGCAGCTCGATTTTGCCTGTGCGGCGGCGGCCATCAACTGCATGGCGTCCGGGGCGCGGGGCGGGATTCAGACAACTGCGGCGATTGAGGATTTGATGGCGACGGCTGCGCGGTACCAGGCCGCCTATGCAGTGCGCTGCGCGGATTGAGGAAATCGCCTTTGTTCATGGGCCTGAAGGCCTATGCTCCCTCCGGAACAGTTGCTCAGGGTTCCTGCTCGCGGAGCCACTCGGCCATGAGGCTGGCCACTTTCTGGGGCTGCTCGTAGGCGGCGAAATGGCCGGCATCGGGCAGCAGGTGGAACTCGCAACCGCCGGGAGCGGCATTGAAGGCTTTCATGTCGGCGGGGGTTACGCCGGGGTCTTCGCCGCCGGCGATGGCCAGCACTGGGACGCAAATAGTAGACACAGTGGGCACCGAGTTGGGGCGCGTGGCGAGTCCGGCCTGCACGGCCACTGCCCCTTCGGCGGAGAGCGTCATGCGAGCACGCAGTTCGTCTACAATCTCAGGGCGTCGCTGGCGCGCGGTTGCGCTGGTGAGGGTCTGGAGCATTCCATCGAATACGGGCCCGGTTCCGCCGGAGCGGATTTTGGCGATGGTGGCGGCGCGGCCGGCTGCGTTGGCTTCAGCGTCGGGCTGGGGCTTGGCGCAGATAAAGGCCAGGCCGCGCATCCGCTGGTGAGCCTGACGCCAAAT
>CAVZNE010000160.1:0-5538 GCA_963776445.1 Terriglobales bacterium | reverse complement strand
CTGGATTGAGAATCCTGCAATCTTCTACCACGTTGGCGTGGATGGCCTGAGCCTGTGGCTGGTGGTGCTGACCGGACTGCTGGCTCCCATCGGCGTCCTGGCCAGTTGGAATGCAATCCAGGAGCGGCGCAAGGTTTTCTTTGCCTTGTTCCTTGTCCAGCAGACGGCGATGTTCGGCGTCTTCATCTCGCTGGACCTGATGGTTTACTACGGCTTCTGGGAGTTGTCGCTGGTGCCCATGGCGATTTTGATTGCCATGTACGGTCGCAAGGACGGACCCAAGGCTGCCGTCAAGTTCTTCCTCTTCACGTTCATTCCTTCTGCTCCGCTGCTGGTGGCGATCCTCTGGCTCTACGCCCAGACCGGCAGCTTCGACTTTGCCACGCTGCAGATTCTCATCGCCCACGGGTCATTCCCCGCCGGGCCCATGTGCTGGGTTGCATTCGCATTTCTCTTCGCCTTTGCGGTCAAGGTGCCGGTATTCCCGCTCCACGGCTGGCTGGCGGACACCTTCACCGAGGCCCCGGTTGCCCTGGCCATGGTGGTGGCCGGCAAACTGGGACTCTACTCCATGCTGCGCTTCCACATCGGCCTGTTCCCGGTGCAGGCGCGGGCCGCCGCTCCCTACCTTGTCGCACTGGCCGTCATCGGCATGCTCTACGGCGCGTGCCTGGCGCTGGTACAGCGCGACTTCTGGCGGTTGATTGCCTTTGCCGCTCTAAGCCATCTGAGCCTGATCACGCTCGGGATCTACGGCCTCACATTGACCGGCTGGGACGGCGCGATTTATCAGATTCTGAATCACGGCGTAATTGACGGCGCGATTTTCGTACTGTTGGGCGTTCTCTACGACCGCTACTCGACCAGTCAGATCGCCGACTACGGCGGCTTGGCCCGCAAGCTGCCGCGCACTGCCACGCTGTTTGTCATCGCCTCCCTGGCCATGATCGGACTGCCCATGTTGAACGGCTTTGTCGGCGAGTTCCTCATCCTCTCCAGTACTTTTATCGGCGTCAGCAAAGGATGGGCAATTGCCGCGGCGCTGGGCATCATACTGGGCGCGGCCTACATGCTGTGGCTGGTGCAGCGGATCTTCTACGGCCCCGAGAGCAGCCTCGCCACTTCGAGGCCAGCCGACGATCTGCACTTCCGTGAACTGGCTGTCCTGTGGCCCCTGGCGGTTCTGATGCTGGTCATGGGCCTGGCGCCTACCTTCTGGATTCAGTCCATCGAGACGGGCGTTCATCTTCCACAATTGAAGGGATCGGCCGTCTTGCCTGCATACGCTCTGCCTCAATCGGCATTACCTGAGTCGCACCAAATGGAGGGCCTGCGGTGAATCCTGTTCCCGACATCTTCCGCATCCTTCCCGAGGTCATCCTCACCCTGACCGGCGTGGCTGTCATGCTCATCGACGCCTCGCTGCCGCCCCACTGGGCGCGCCGTCCGCTGGGCTGGGTCGCCGCGCTGGGAACCACGCTAGCGCTCTGGGCCAGCCTGTGGCAGCTCTCCCTGCCCCAGGGAACCGGCTTCTACGGCACGGTGGAGACCAGCGCCTTCACCATCTTCTTCCACGTGCTCATCTGCGGCATCGTGCTGGTGGCGCTGCTGCTGTCGCTTGGACACACTGCCCGAAGGCAGCCATCACCAGGGCGAGTTCTACGCGCTCGTGGTCTTTGGCGCGGTCGGCATGTGCCTGCTCACCGGCGCTGTCGAACTGCTGGTAGTCTTCATCGCGCTGGAAATCTCCTCCATCGCCACCTACATCCTGGCCGGCTATCGGAAAGAGACAGGCCGCGGCCCTGAAGCGGCCATCAAGTACTTCCTGCTGGGCTCTTTCGCCACCGCCTTCCTGCTCTATGGCATCGCGTTGATCTTCGGCGCAACCGGCACTACGCAGATCTACGAAATCGCCCATCTTGCGCCTTCCGCGCCGAATCACTCCCTGGTTCTGGCAGCGCTGGCCATGATGCTGGTGGGTATCCTGTTCAAGGTCTCCGCCGCTCCCTTCCACGTATGGACACCGGACGTGTACGAAGGCGCGCCCTCCCCCGTTGTGGCGCTGCTTTCTACCGCGCCCAAGGCTGCCACCTTCGCGCTGCTTCTGCGCGTGGTCTACGAGATGTTTCCTTCGCTGCAGTCACTGTGGACGCCACTGCTGTGGATTGTGGCCGTGCTCTCCATGACCGTGGGCAACCTGGCCGCGCTGCGTCAGCAGAACGTAAAGCGCATGATCGCCTACTCCTCGATCGCCCATGCCGGCTACCTGCTGGCGGCTTTTGCCGGACTCGGAACCAGCGGAATTGCCGCCGCCAGTTTTTATACCGCCGCCTACGCGGCCATGAACGTGGGCATCTTCGCGGTGATCACGCTGATCAGCGGATACAACGACGAATTGCCTCTGGTCGCGGATTTTCGCGGCATCATTTATCGTTCGCCTCTGCTCGGCGGCCTGCTGATCTTCTTCCTGGTTTCGCTGGTCGGCATCCCCTTCACCGGAGGCTTCTTCGGCAAGTTCTATTCCTTCTCGGCAGCGGTTGGCGGCGGCGCAATTTGGCTGGCCCTCATCGGCCTGCTGAACTCGGGCTTGGCCGCGGCCTACTATCTGCGGCTGGCTCTGTCGGCAGCGCAGCGTCCAGACGATATGGAAGCAGCATCTGCGCTTCCCGCGCCCCAGGTTGGCGTAGCCGTTGGCGCGGCCCTGCTGCTTGCGGTAGCGGCGACACTGGTTCTGGGCATCGTTCCCAGCGAAGTGTTGCGCGCTGCCGAAGCAAGCGCGCATTCGCTGCAAGCGCCTCCCTCACTGACCGGTGTTCACGGCGTGGCGCACGGAGTCGTCGTCGAGCAACTGCCCAATCGTTAACGGGCTTACTGTGGCCGCAGGCTCCAGCAAGCTCCAGTAAAACATCGCGACCAACCCCAGTACGCGTTCATGCGCATAGTGCTTGAGCACCCATGCGCGCGCGGCCGCCCCCATCCGGCGCCGCCGCTTTGGATTGCGAATTAGCTTCAGCACCGCCTCGTAGATCGCCAACGGATAACCTGGCGGAATCAGCAGACCGGTAACTTCGGGTACGATGGAGTCACGTGAGCCCGTGCGTTCCGTCGTGATGACCGGAATGCCTGTTGCCGCGGCCTCCAGCACAGCATTGGGAAATCCTTCCCTCCATGTGGGCAGAACCATCATGTCCATGGCGCGATAGTAGGGCGCCGTGTCGGCCACATACCCCGTGCAATGAATGTGATTATGGCCCTCGATGCGGGCGCGCAGATCGTCGCCAAGCGCATCTTCCGAGGCATCGAACCAGCCCACCAGCAGCAGGTGCGCTTCAGGTTCAACCTGCAGAATCGATGCGAAGGCCTCGATCAATTCAGGCACACCTTTATCGCGCGTCAGCCGGCCCACAAAACCCACCACCGGGGCTTCCCTTGGCAGGCCCAGCATGTCCCGCACTCTACTCGGACCCGGCGAGAACTTGTCTGTATCGACACCGTTGCTGCTGCCAGCGCCGAGCAGATGCAACTTAGCGGCCGGAGCGATGCCCAACGCCAGCGCTTCCTCGCGCAGGCTGCCGCTGTTGCAGAGCACCACCTGCGCACAGCGCGAAGCCAGCCGCTCCGCAGTCAGCAAAACCTGCCTCTTGAATCCAGTGGAAGTTTCAAGCTTGAGCCCGCGCAGCAGGTAAACCCGGACCGGTACCCCGGCAAGCCACGCAGCCATGCAGCCCAATAGACCGGCTTTGGGAGTGCTGAATTCCGCCAAATCCGGCTTGAGCCGTAGCAATAGAAGAATCAGCCGCACCAACGAGACAACATCCGCCAACAAGGCGATTCCCCGCCGCATGGGGAGGGCGATCGATTCCACCCCTTCGTTTGCAGCGGTGCGATCCAGCAATTCTCCTGGGCTTGAAACCAGCGTGACTCTAAAACCCGCCTCGCGCAGAGCACGCAATCGTCCAGTCAGAATCAGGCAAGTTTGCGGATGGGTGATGCCGACCACAATGTGTGGCCGCTGCGACGTCGAAATCGTCGCAAACTCTGCCGCCGGTTGGTGCGACGCGAATACCTGCATGGGCCCGCCCTGCCTTCTCGATCCGCTCCTCAAAACATTGAGGAAACGGCCTGAAAGCGCATGGTTCAAGAGACGGCAGACTGGGAAAGACCCGTTTCAATTGGTTCATGCATAGCCTCGGGAATGACAGGCAATCGCTTGCATTTTCGAGGCATGCCTTGCGGAATCAACTCAACATTGATGCATCTTCCGCGATCTCTGCGGCACATACTGCTCAAAAAACATGAGTCTTCTACGGACGCTGAGAAGTTACAAACACCCTAACACCACGCCGCGGTCAAAGGACGTGTCCAGAGAAAATATTTTGCCATGGGGGATATCTTCTGCCTATACTCACCTAGCCTCATAAAAACCATGACTCATCGACCCAGGGTCCTTTTGCTGATTCCGCATCTTGGCGGCGGCGGCGCGGAACAGGTAACCGCTCTGTTGGCGCGAGGCCTGGCTCGCAACAAATACGAGTTGCACCTGGGGATGGTTACACAAGCGGATGCCGTCCAGGAACCTCTGCCGTTCTGGATTCACATCCATGCCCTCGGAGCCCGAAGAGTGCGCACTGCGGCCTTCCGGCTGCTCCGGCTCATCCGCCGCATCCAACCCGACGTAATCTTGTCCGGCATGGCGCACCTGAACTTTCTGGTACTCCTGCTCCGTCCATTTTTTCCACCTAGTACGAGCGTTCTGGTGCGGCAGAATGGAACCGCATCCGCTGCGTTGGCCTTCGGAGACTTGCCTAGCTTTACGCGCCTGCTCTATCTGCGGCTCTACCACCATGCGGACCGGATCATTTGCCAGACGCAGGCAATGGCAAACGATCTTGCCAGGGAATTTGGAATTGCACAGACCCAGCTTGCGGTCTTGGCAAATCCCGTGGATTTCAATGCAATTCGGAACACAGTCGGTAATAGTACAGAACTGTGGACTGGCCCTGGGCCGCATCTGCTCGCGGTGGGCAGGCTGGCGCCGGTCAAGGGTTTCGATTTGTTATTGCAGGCGCTGGCTACCGTTCGCAAGCAGTTTCCTGAGGCCGATCTGCTCATTGCCGGCAAGGGCACTGAAGAAACTGCGCTCACTATCCAACTGCGTGAACTTGGGCTGGATTCCGCGGTTCGCTTTGCGGGTAACGTCGATCGCCCTTACATGTACTTCGCGGGCGCTTCCCTGTTTGTACTCTCCTCCCGTCACGAGGGCCTGCCCAACGCCCTTCTGGAGGCTGCGGCAGGAGGGCTTCCACTTGTGGCTTTACCCGCCTCCGGAGGCGTGGCCGACCTGCTCCGCGCGCGGCCCGGTACGTGGCTGGCGACGGACATCTCCGCTCCCGCACTTGCCGCCAGTCTCCTTGCGGCACTGCAAGTTCTGCGTCCAGGGCAGAGGTTTGAGCACCCTTTCATCGAGGAATTCCAATTTGAGCGCGCGATTCATGCCTATGAAGAGCTGATCGACGCAACATTTCAGCAGAGGCAGCG
>CAVZNE010000159.1:0-6221 GCA_963776445.1 Terriglobales bacterium | reverse complement strand
TTGCCTCGGTTTTCTGCCGTCCGGCCCGGTGAATATCCACTGGACATCCAGGCCGCAGACGAACAAGAACGGAAAGTTGATCGTCGCGGCAAATCTGGACGCGGACGAATTCACGGCGGAATTGCGCACGAATGTCCTGCCGGCGCTGATCGCCTCCGAGGCCAATCTGGCGGCGATCACCGACACCAACTTCGGGATGTTCCTGCCGGGGAGCGTGACGCATTTCGCGGATGTGACGATTGATTACGGCGACGTGCAAATGATGCGGGCCATTCTGGATGCGATGTCGTTTTTTGGCTACACACTCCATTCCTGGAACCTGGATGCGCAGTTCGGGGCGGTGTCCAACATTGTGGCCACCGACAGGACGTTTCAGGCGGTCTTAAGCGCCAATCCCAATCTCCTGACGGTTGCCGACGCCGGCGACCAGAGGCTGGCGGGCGGGGAATTCACCAACGCCATCAACAACTATTTCGCGGCGTCGCAGTTCATCCGCAGCCGCCGCGCCGGCGTGCGCTTGTTCAATATGGTGACGAACGATTGGCAGGACGAACAGAATTTCCGCCAGTTCCTGGCGGGGTTGGAGAGTTCCGTGAGCGGGCCGTTCGGCGGGCCTGGCGCCAACGCCGGCGCCATTCCCGGCGCGGCGTTTTATGATATCATCAGCGATTTAACCAACCACGCCGGTCTCGATGCGAACTTCTTCGACGGCCTGCGCCAGTCTCCGGGCAGTCGTGCGAGCACACTGTGTGGACAATGCGAAAAGGGGCGGAGGCCACCGTCATGGTGCCATTGTAAGTGAAATACAGTGGCCGCTGAGCAGAAGAGCCTCGCAGGCTGGCCAGTGATCTGCGCCTTCGTCCTTGTCAGCCCGTACACACTAAGATGGCTGTTGATCGCCAAAGAAGGAGCGTGGAACGCATGTTGAAGACAGGCATCTTGAATCCAAATATCAATTCTCTTCTGAGCCGGGTGCGGCATACGAATACGCTGGTCATCTCCGATCGAGGCTTTCCGTTCTGGCCGGAGATTGAGACCGTCGATATAGCGCTGATCGACGATCTGCCCCGTGTACTCGACGTGCTCCGGGCCGTTCGCGCCAACTTCAATATCGGCAACGCATTCATGGCCGAGGAATTCCGAGCCGCAAACAGTCCGCGAATCTGTCAGGAGTTCGAACGCGCGCTGCAAGGCATCCCGCTTGCCTTTGAGCCGCATATCGAGTTCAAAAAGCGCGTACCGAAGGCGATTGGCCTCATCCGCACCGGGGATACCATCCCGTACGCAAACATGATTCTGGAGTCGGCCTGAGCTGCGCTGATCCACTCCGCACCGCGGCGGCAATCCGGATGAAGTGTGCGGCCTTCTTACGTATCCAATTTCGCCGTGAATCCCGCGTAAGTCAGATAGAGGCCAATCGCGAACGAGGGAGCCAGACACACATAGAAAAGCCGCGGATCGCCAAACACCTTCAGGATGAACTCCGTGCCTGCACCGGCAGGCAGCAGCAGGAAGAAGAGCCCTTTGAGCAGCGCCGCCCAGCCCACCAGCGAGACGATGGCCGCCGGCGTGCCGCCGGACCAGCGATTGTGCGCCAAAACCAGCGCCAGTCCGCCGAGCAGGGTGATAATGCTCGCAAGCCACATCAGCGGCAGATTGTGAAGAAGCGCCGAGACCGTATCCACGGCAACCTGGCGGTGAAGGCCCAGGGATCCGACAACGAGAAGGCAATACAGGCCGATCAGCCGGCTGAGAAAGATCGTACGAGGCGTCATTCCGTCCTCCGCGCGAGTTGTGCGCCGCCCTGCGGGGGCTTCGGCTCGCGGACACAGTTATACACCCGAAGCTCCTCGGGCGAGCCTGGGAGCTACAGGCATTTCGCGCCGATCTTGTACACTGGACTCGCTATGAGCTGTCTCTTTTGCAAGATCGCTGATGGAACCATTCCCTCGACGCCGGTCTACCAGGACGAGTTCTGCTACGCCTTTGCGGACCTGAATCCGCAGGCGCCGGTGCATGTGCTGGTGGTGCCGCGCAAGCACTTTGCCTCGCTGGCCGAAACCAGCGCCGAAGATTGCCCTCTGCTGGGTCACCTGTTCTGGGCGGCAGGCGAAATCGCCCGGCTCAAAGGCCTGCCAAAAGGCTACCGTGTGGTGGTAAACACCGGTTCGGATGGCGGCCAGACCGTGGAGCATCTCCACCTCCACCTGCTCGGCGGACGCCCGTTCGGCTGGCCTCCGGGTTAGTGTTTTACCTGCGTTGCCAGAAACAGCAAGGGCGCCCCTGGTCTGGGAACGCCCTTGCTGTTTGTGACTGATTCCGCCCTGCCTACATCGGCTGCTGGGCGTACTGATCTTCTTCTTCTTCCACACCGTAACGGCGAAGAAGATTGGGCAGGCTCTGCGAGAAGGCCGAGCGCGGCATCACCGTGTCGCAGCCGACGTCGATCGCCTTCAATTTCAGGTCGCCTTGCAGGTGGTTCAAAAAGCCAATGATCGAGGTGCTCTTTTTGAGCTTGGCCTTGAACTTGGGAATCAGCGTCATGGGTTTGGCATTCAGGTTGTTCAGGTCAAACACCAGAAGCGACGGCCGCTCTTCTTCTGGCAGATCGGTGATTTTGGCCACCGACTCCTTGTCGCCCTTCACGAACTCCACCTTGATGCCCAGCTTGCGCGACGTTTCCTGAATCTTGGCCTGGAAGAACAGATCCTCGATGAAGCAGAAGATGCGGGTCTGCGCGTTCTCGCGTACGGGAACCGCCGGCTCCGGCGCATAGGATTCCTGGTACTGGTTGCTGTGCCCGCCGTTCATCATCTGAATTGTCGAGGGCGGACCATCGGCGACGTTGCCGTTCACGATGCGGTAGCTGTGATCCATTGGACCCACAAACTCCCGGGGCCCCTTCTGCCGGGCGCCACCCTTGCGCTTGGCCTGCGGGGGCGCTGAAAAGTTGTTGCCGGGCTGAGCCGCGGTAGCCGAGCCCTTCTGGAAGAACTTCTTCTTCCGTCCCTGTTGACCCTGGTTTTGGTGGGCCTTGTGTGCAGGAGCCGACGGCTTGGGCGGCGCGGCAGATTGGATCGGAGGCGGCACCGGGGATTGCGCCTGAGGCTGGGTTTGGGGCAACTGCGCCTGGGGCGCGTTCGCTGGGGTGGTCTTGTTTTTGCGGCGGCGCCGGCGGCGCCGATGCCCTTGCGACGCTCCCTGGCCATTGGCCGGAGCTGCGCCCACTTCAGCCTGGGGCTGAGTCAATTCTGTCGTCATGCGTGTACTTCCTGGCACTTCGCTGTCTGCTGCATTGTGTTTCTCGGCTCAGCCGTTTCTGGTCGGGTGCTGAGTTTCCCTTGCCTTCCGCCTGTCCAGGTTTGGACGGGGAACATAACGGTTGGCGGTCCGATCCTTGCCAGGCAACCAGGAAACTGCCGCGGAGCATGGCTCCATACACAGTTCACCATGATTCCGAGGGGCCTTGCCGCCTTGCATGTAGGAGCCAGCTTGCAACTCCATCCACTTGTCAGGATAGGTACGGTACGGCCTGTTCTTTCCTCAGAGGATGCCTAGCCTATGTGAGCATTCGTCGCTTGCCGTCTGATAAGGATTGGACCGGTCGTCGAAGTGTTTGCTCGGCGGCGAACTTGCTCTTCCCGTTAAGGGTGGCAAGCGTCAGCCGCTTGATAGGCTATCTCGATACTACAGCGAAGCGTCACCGCGTGCAAGAAGCGCAACGAGAGCTGAAGCTGTGGAATTCCCGCGCTGGCGATCCGGCTCCCGCCCAAACGCACGAACGCCGCTCACGTGGAGCGGCGTTTCGCATCTCTTTACTAATCCTGACGCTGGTCACTGGCTGCTGGTCACTGGCCTCCCAGCATCTATATTTGGTCGGTGGTTGTTCCACCGTACCTGGTGCAGGCTTCCCCGGCCGGTTTTCCCTTTTTAAGGGCCGCATCGTTGGCGGAGGCTCTTGCCGGGTGTCTGCGTTTCTTGGGGCTGTCTGGATTTCTCTCAGCAGCCGGTTCATCACTGGCACCCTCTATATAGCAATTGGCGTGCCAAATGGGGAAACCTTTATTATCAACGCGTTCCAATAAGGAACGCATGAAGATTTTCTTGATTCTGGTAGGAAAAACAGGGAATAATCCCAAAAAACATAGAAACGCGCCCTAGCGCTGGCACTGCGGGCAGTAGTGGGTTCCCCGTCCCGCCAGCAGAATCCGCCGGATCGGCGTCCCGCAACGGCGGCAGGGCTGCCCGGTGCGCAGGTAGACACAATGCTCCAGTTGGAAGAAGCCCCGCACCCCATCCGCGTCCACATAATCCGACACCGACGAGCCGCCCAGCCGGATGGCGTGCTCCAGCACCTCGCGCAGCGCCAGCCGCAGCCGTTCCAGCTCCGCCCTGGACAGCCGTCCCGCACTCTTGCGCGGACGGATGCCCGCCCGGAACAGGCTTTCGTCGGCATAGATGTTGCCGACACCCGACAGCAGCGTTTGGTTCAGCAGGGCGGCTTTGATGGCCAGTTTGCGGCCGTGGAACAAGGCGGCAAACTCATCCGCGCCAATCGTGAGCGGCTCCGCGCCCGAAGCGCGGAAGCCTTCGCAGCGGGACAGGTCGCGAAACTCCAGGCGCCCGAACCGGCGGGGGTCCACAAAGCGCAGTTCCTTGCCGCTGGCCAGGCTCAGCCGGGCATGCGTGTGTGGGGGGACGGGACCATCGGGAGTGGTCACAAGCAGCCGCCCCGTCATGCCAAGATGCACAATCCACTGAGCTTGCGGCTTTTCGCTGAGGCCGGCAGTGCGCCGCACGTTAGCCCGGCCCAATTCGCAGACAATGTGTTTTCCTGTGCGGTGCACAGCCAGCAGAACGCGCCCTTCAAGGCCGGCAGCCTGTTCCTCCGGCGGCGTCTTGAAGGGCTCCGGATGAGAGCCAAACCAGGCTTGAACAATGCGGTCGCCGTGCAAGCGCTCATGCACGCCGTGGGCAATCGTCTCCACTTCAGGCAGTTCGGGCATCCATTGATTGTAGGGGAGGGCGCGTTCCGGGCAGAACGGTTTTACAGGCAGACTTTAGCTCAGAGAATCGGTCAGTTCGTCGTCATATTCAGCGGCGTGCGAGCGGGCGCTGCCCCACTTTTCCAGATAAACCAGGCCCAACGCCAACCCGACCAGGAAAACGCCGACCGAGGAGTCCTCGATAAGACTGAGTCTTCGGTCCTCTTCCACGGTCTGGTACACAACCATTCCATGAATACTGCGCGGAGTCATGCGCATCTCATCCGGGGCTGGCGACTGGGGGAGGGTGTCCAGGTAGTGCGTTGAAATCATGGCAGAGACGATCAGGCCTGCCAAGCCCGGCAAGAGAAACAACAGTGAGAAGGATCTGAGTGCTGCCAGTTGTCCAGTCTTCATGTGACACTCCTCTGATCTTCTAACTGACGGCGCTTACGCCTCCAGGCGGAGACAGGTTGCGGGAGCTTCGGCAGGGTGACATGTATAGCATGCAACCCGCTTGGCAGGTTGCTTTATTCGATGTGTATCTACACAGACTCTGTTGCCGGGGAAAAGATTCTCGAATTACGAGAATCTGAACCATTGGCCTGAATATTCAATGTGAATTTCGACTTTTGGTTGACACTCAAGAAGCAAGGGCAACGCAAGCGCCCTTCTGCTCCTGCTGCGCGATCACTATAAGATGCATTGCACTGAGGGCCTGAATACCGCATAGGCGCACGCAACCACGATGTCTTGTTCTTTATCAAAGACCCATAGTTGAAGGTAAAGCAGGCTTTCCGTCAATTCGCACTGCCTGAAGTGCGGAAGACAGCTGTGCCCGGCGCTGGAAATTGGAGCGGATTCAGCTCACGACAGAGAATCCGGCTACCTGGACTCGACCGGCTCGCGGATCCGGTTGGCCTCAAAGCTGACCACCTTCCACTCGCCATGCGCATCCCGCACATAAACGCGGATATAGCGATAGCTGCCAGAGATATCTTTGTCGCCGGCCGTGGCGGTCACCTCGGCGCGCGAAGTCACCAGCGCCGTAGTGCCGTAAAAGTGAACCTTGCGGTCGGAGAATTCCAGCGTTGTAAAGTGGAGCTGCCCGTTGCGCACATTGGCCAGGGCCTGCTCCTTGTTTTGCAGGATGCCATATGCGGAAATCGCCATATAGTCGTCTGCCAGCAGAGCATCCAGGGCGGCGATGTTGCCCTTCAGAATGGCGTCGCGCCA
>CAVZNE010000158.1:0-9580 GCA_963776445.1 Terriglobales bacterium | reverse complement strand
AAGCCCAGACCGGCAAAGATGCTGAGGCCGGCGGCTGAGAAGATCAGTTGCACGGAGTGAATGCGGCGCGACTGCAGCGCCGTCTGCAGCAGGTCCATCGTATCGGCGGGCAGAAACTGCTCGAAGGAGACGCGAATCTCGCCCACCAGCGTGGTTCCCTCAGGAACCTGCGCCACCAGCGTGGTGAGGACCATGAGGGCGGGAAACAGCATCAGCATCCCGGAGTATGCTGCGGCCTTGGACGTGTTGAGCACATCGTGGTCAAGAGCCAGCCAGAGGGCCCTGCGTAAATGGGTAAGAAGCTTGGGCATACGCGTCACAAGCAAGAGTAGAGCATTTTGGGATTTCCCGCGACAGGTCTTTGCGCCGGCTTCAAAGCCGCTGCGGCAAGAAAGCCCTGGGCGTCTGAAACCGCGGGAACCGGCGTTGCCGCTGCGGGCGTCTGGGATTGCGGTCAGTGTGCAGAAACTGGGGTGCGCACAAGTGTCTGGCCGCCCGCGCTCAAACGGTTTATCATTGCCGGGCCATGAAAACAACATCGCTTCGCCCTCTCCATGCACTGTGCCTGCTGCTGTTCATGACCGGTCTTGCCTGGCTCCCAACTGCAGCCCAGAGCCGGCCCGTTCCCAACCCGCAACTGGCATCGAAAGAACTGAATGCGCGCGTCGATGCGATGCTGAAGAAAATGACGCTCGACGAGAAGGTCGGGCAATTGGTGCAGTTTTCGGCCGGTTATGCCAGCGGCCCCGACGCTTCCAATTTGAAATATGACGAGCTGGCGGCCAAGGGCGAGGTGGGGTCGATGCTGAACGTGGTGGGCGCCGGGGCCACCAATCACTATCAGCACCTCGCCGTGGAAAAGTCGCGGCTGCACATTCCCATTATTTTCGGGCAGGATGTGATCCACGGCCACCGCACCACCTTTCCGGTGCCTTTGGCGATGGCGGCCAGTTGGGACCCGGCGGCGGTTGAGACAGTGGCCCGTTTTGGCGCGACAGAAGCCCGCGCCGACGGCATTCCCTGGGTCTTTTCGCCCATGGTGGATATCGCCCGCGACCCGCGCTGGGGACGCATCGTCGAGTCCGCCGGCGAAGACCCCTACCTCGGTTCGGCCATGGCCCGCGCCTGGGTCAAGGGCTATCAGCAGGACGACCTCAGCAAGCCCGACTCGGTCGCGGTCAGCGTCAAGCACTTTGCCGCCTACGGCGCAGCCATTGCCGGGCGCGACTACAACGCCGTGGACATGGGCGAAATCACCTTGCGCCAGGTGTACCTGGAGCCGTATCGCGCCGCGGTCGAAGCGGGCGCAGCCACCATGATGAGCTCCTTCAACACCATCAACGGCATTCCCGCCTCCGCTAATGCCTTTATCCTGACCCAGATTCTGCGCAAGGAGTGGGGCTTTGACGGTTTTGTGGTTTCCGACTGGGGCGCGGTGGCCGAGTTGATCAACCACTCCATCGGTGACGGACCCACCGTGGCCCGAAAGGCTCTGGAAGCCGGCGTGGACATGGATATGGAGGGCAACCTCTACGGAACCGTGATCGCCTCCCAGGTGCGCGCGGGCAAAATTCCCGAGTCCGTGGTGGACGAGGCCGTGCGGCGCATTCTGCGCGTCAAGTTTGCCTTGGGCCTGTTCGACCATCCCTACACCGCCGAGGGACCGGCCTACGACGCCACGCCGGAGCGCCGCGCCGCGGCCCGCAAGGTGGCCGATGAGACCCTGGTCCTGCTCAAAAACGATCCGGTCGAGGGCGTGGGCGCCTTGCTGCCGCTCACGGCCAAGGCCAAAAAAGTGGCCCTGATCGGTCCTTTGGCCGATAACCAGCGAGAACTGCTGGGCGCCTGGGCCGTGACCGGCGATCCCAAGTATGTCGTCACGCTGCGGACCGCGCTGGCCGAGCGCCTGGGCAACCGGCTGCTCTTCGCGCAGGGATGCGACCTGCTCAGCGGCGAAGACGCCAACGTGCTCAAACGGGTCAACTTCAACGGCCCGCCTGCTGACGATGTGCACTTGCCCATTCCGGACGACGCCAAAACCATCGCCGCAGCGGTGGAGACGGCCAGGCAGGCCGATGTCGTCCTCCTGGCCCTGGGCGAGAGCGCCAACTGGATGGAAGGCGAAGCCTCCAGCCGCACCACGCTGGGCTTTACCGGCGCGCAGCAGCAGCTTCTTGAGGCCGTCGTGGCCACCGGCAAGCCCGTCATTCTGGTGGTGCTGGCTGGCCGTCCGCTCGAGCTGAAGTGGGCCGCCAGCCATGTGCCTGCCATCCTTGAGGCGTGGAGCCCCGGAGTCGAAGCCGGCCATGCTGTGGCCGATGTGCTGTTCGGCGATGTAAACCCCTCTGGCAAGCTGCCCGTCAGCCTGCCTCGCGCCGTGGGTCAGGAGCCGCTCTACTACGCGCAACTGCCCACCGGCCGCCCGGCGTCCGGCGACCTGAGCCGTCTGCCGCAGAACGGCGACGAGAAGTTCCTGTCCCGCTACATGGACGAGGAAAACTCGGCGCTCTATCCGTTTGGCTGGGGCCTGAGCTACACGCGCTTCAGCTATGCGCAACCCACCATCAGCCGCGCCGAGGTTCCGGTGCGGGAGCTGCTCGCCTCTCGTACCAAGCCGGTAACCACGGTCGGCGTGGACGTGAAAAACACCGGCAGCGTGGCAGGAACCGAGGTTGTCCAGCTCTACGTGCGCAACACCGCGGCCAGTGTCTCGCAGCCGGTCCGCGAACTGAAGGGCTTTGCCCGCGTCACCCTGGCTCCCGGCGAACAGAAGCATGTGGAGTTTCCGCTCGGCTTCGACGAGCTGAACTTCTACAACGCCGAAATCCGCCGCACCGTCGAGCCGACGACATACACAATCTGGGTCGGCGGCAATTCTCTGGCCACCGCGAAAACCAGCCTGCAAGTGGTGGAGTAGCAGGGAACTGGGACTAGGGAACAGGGACTAGGGAACAGGGAGTAGGGAACAGCGGTCCTCGGCTACCGGGGGCCGCTGTTCTTTTATGCGTGCTTTGGGCACCTCTCATCCGCATGGAATGGGTGCCCCATCCATCGCGCTCTTTGCGATGGGCGGGAAAGCAGGAAGCCCGCGTTCCAGATACAACAAGATCACTCAAACAAGTAGTTCCCGCCCGCCGCCAGTTACACTGTCTGCTATAGAGGAGGCGTCCCCCATGCAAACCAGAATTCAGGGCACCACCATGCCCGTGCTCGAAGTGCAGCTGGACCCCAACGAGTGCGTGTTTTCCGAGAGCGGCGAGCTCTCCTGGATGACCGCTTCGATCCAGATGACGACGCATACCCAGTTGGGCGGCGGCGGCGGCCTGTTCGGCGCGCTCAAGCGGGTGGCTGGCGGCGGCAGCCTGTTCATGACCGAGTACCGCGCCATGCAGTACCCCGGCGAAGTGGCCTTTGCCGCCAAGATGCCCGGCCATATCGTTCCGGTCGAGTTGGGCCAGGGCGCGGAGTACATGGTGCACCGGCACGGGTTTCTGTGCGCCACGCCGCAGGTCTCCATCGGCGTGGGCTTTCAGCAGTCGCTGGGTGCGGGCGTGTTTGGCGGCAGCGGCTTCATGCTGCAAAAAGTGGGCGGCGTGGGCACGGCCTGGCTGGAGCTTTCCGGCGAGCTGATTGTGAAAAATCTTGCTCTGGGCGAAACGCTGCGCGTGCATCCCGGCCACGTGGGTGCATTTCAAACTTCGGTCGGGTTCCAGATCGCCATGGTGCCGGGCATCAAAAACATGATCTTCGGCGGGGATGGAATCTTTCTGGCCTCGCTGACCGGCCCGGGTACGGTGTGGCTGCAAACGCTGCCCATGGCGCGCCTGGCCCACCAGATCGGCGAGTACCTGCCCCGCACCGAAGGCAGACAGGCCGGTTCCGCGGCCGGCGGCGCTCTGCTGGGCGGCATCGTGGGGTCTATTCTGGGTGGGGACGACCGGTAGGGTGTTCAAACCAGACCGCACAACGAAGTGCCGCGCCATTTACTCTGGCGTCCAGGAATCCCGCGCATGACTCAGCCCATCGGAACCCCCCGCGATCTTCGCCGCGATATCGTCTTCGCCTTTGCCCTGGCCGTGGCCTGCTACGTGGCCTGGCTCATTCGCGACGTGCTGGTGATGTTCTACGTCAGCGCCCTGTTTGCCGTGGTGCTCAGCCCGGTGGTGAACTCGACGGCCCAGTTGCGCGTTGGCCGCTGGCAGCCCTTCAAAAGCTCGGCCGTTTTCGTGCTGCTGCTGCTGGTGGCCGTGGCGATGACGGCCTTCGGGTTCCTGGCCCTGCCCCCGGTCATCCGCGATCTGCACGAGTTCGCCCGGGAAATGCCAACCCGCTTGCCCGCGTTCATGGAAAAGCTCTCCCATCTCCCATTCGCCCAAAACCTTGACACCGCGGATGCCGCTTCCCGCCTTGAGGGGTTTGCCAGTCAGGCAGTCTCTTACCTTCTGCTCTCACTCGGGGATTGGGCGGGCAGGCTGTTCGACGTCATCATGGGCTTCGTGCTGACCATTTATTTCATCCTGGAAGGCGATATAGCCTACCGGTGGTTCCTCTCCTTCTTCCCAACCGAACGCCGCGAACGGCTCGACAAAGCGTTGCAGCAGGCCAGGCTCCGCATGGGCAAATGGCTGCTCGGCCAGGGCAGCCTGATGCTCATTCTGGGCGTCGCCAGCACCATCGTCTATCTCACCTTCCATGTGCGCTATGCGTATGCGCTGGGCGTGCTCACCGGCGTGCTCAACATCGTTCCCGTGCTGGGAGCGGCCGTCTGCATCGCGTTGGCCCTGCTGGTGGCGTCCATTGACTCATGGGGCGCAGTGGCCGGCATTGCCGTCTTTTACGTGGTCTATCTGCAGATTGAAAACTCTTACCTGATTCCCCGCATCATGAAGAACCGCGTCGGTCTGCCCGGCTTGGCCATTCTCATCGCCCTGCTGCTTGGCTCCGAGTTGGAAGGCATTCTGGGAGCCATGGTTTCGGTTCCCACCGCCGTGCTGGTCGCCGTCCTGCTGGACGAATACCTCGTCCACAAAGAGGCCGCTTGACGCTTTCAAGCGCCCATCATTTCGATGCCAGAACCGCCGCATCCACCGCCGCCTTCATCACGCCGCAGTGGGAAAAGAACTGGACCAATCCCGCGGTGAGCGGCTTTCGCGCCTCAAAATCGATCCTTGGCGCGCCTGCCATCCGCAGTTCGCCGCTGCCCTGGGCATCCAGAACCAGAGCGGTGAGTTTGCGGGCCAGCTCCAGGTCGAAGCTCTCGGCCACAAACACCAGCTTGCCGCGCGTGGTGATCACGACCGGCCCCTCGGTGGTGGTGTAAACCTGCTCGTCGGCTGCCGGAACAGCGTTTGCCGCTGCCGGAACCAGTTTGAGCCCGGAGTATTTGCGTCCCAGATCGTCGGCGTAAAGCCGGGCAAAGGACTGCGCGGAGGCCTCGTTTTTCCAGGCAGACAAATAGAAAAAGGCGATGGAATTGGTGCTGGCCTTTTCCGCGTCGGTTTTGGCGCTGCGCCGCTGGCCGGCCCAGTAGAGGCCGCCATCCCAGGCCGGGGTTAGGTCGCGGGCGGCCTGCTCTCCACCGAAAATCTCGGCCAGGATGTGCAGATCCAACTGGCCCATCTGGCCAATGTCGTAGGGAATATACAGCTTGTCCACCAGGGGATGAATATTGGGCAGCAGAGGGATGGTCGGGATGTGCCTTTTCTCGTATTCCCGCGGGTTGATGATCTCCCAACTGGACGTGGGCGGCCTGTCCATGGCGCCGGCAAACGCCGCCGCCTGTCCCTGGTCCATCCATACATCCTGCTCAAAGCTCAGACCCTCGCGATACGGAAACAGCATCGACTCGGACAGCAGCAGCGGCGCGCGCGCCAGCACCGGGGAGTCTTCCGAGCCGCTCATCTGCTGCTTCACAAAATCCATCACCTCGGGGTCCTTGATCAGGCTCTTTCCCATCGGCTTGAGAATGTAGTCCATCATCACTGCGGTGGCTTGGCCTTCCACAACCGCCTCGCGCGCCGTATCCATCTCGTCCTTGGCCAAATGCTCGGAATCCTGGCCTGAGGTGGTTGAGACATCCAGCGGCGTCTGGTCGTTCCACTTTTCCAGGTCGGTGTGCTGGTCCTGCAGTGCGTGGGTCAGCTCGTGGGCCAGCACCGGCTTCTGTTCTTCAATATCCACCCAGTCCAGCAGGTTCACGGTCTTGGTCTTGGAGTCGTAGTAGGCCTCGATCTGCTCTTTCAACAGCGCCAGCAGAAAGGGTTTGAGGGCAAAATCGCGGTCCAGCAACCCGAACTTCTTCAGCACGATCTCATCGCGCTGCATGCGCTTGGCGCCTTCGTCCTCCTCGAATTTCTTATTCAGAAAGCTTTCCACGGCGGCGCGGGTGGTCAGTTGGCGTTTGACCGCGCTCTTGATGGGCAGGCCGGTTTCCTCGGAGGAGAACTTGAGCAGTTCATCCACCAGGCCGAACAGTTCCCTGGCCTGGGCGGGAGTGATGTGGTTTTTTCCATTTTCCGGGGCGTGGGGCTTTTCAACGGTCTGCGCCTGATCCTGCGGGACGGCTCCTGGCAGTTGCGGCGCTGCGGAGGGCTGCTGCGCTGCGAAGGCTGCGGCTGGGCCAAAACACAAGACGGCCGCCAGGGTCCACCCGCGCCAGTTTCTCTTCCCGATTTGGTGCTGTTTGCTCATTGGCTCTCCCCGCGGCTCCAGACCTTTGCGGCCGGGCGTCTCAATCTTCTTCCAAGGCTATAATCAGGAAGCGGTGTGGCGCGAAGTTTGAACAGGAAAACTGTGCCCGCCCCCCGCCCAAGCGCTCCCCAATGACCGAAACCACTCTTGTCGCACCGACTCCGCTCACTCCGCTTGCAACGCTGATGGAATCCTCAGCCAAGCCCTATGAACTTGCCGCCTATCGCGGCACACTCACCCCATTGCGGTTGGACGCGCCAGCCGTGGAAACAGAGGCTCTGGTCTCTGCAGCCGCAAGCCACGACCTGGGTTGGCTCAGGCGCGTTGCCGTGCGCGGCGAAGACCGCTTCCGCTGGCTCAGCGGCATGGTCACCAACATGGTGACCGATCTGGGCCCCAATGCCGGCGCATGGAACCTGGTGCTCAACGCCCAGGGGCGCATCCTGGGCGACCTGTATGTGTGGCGCGAAGGCGACGATCTGGAACTTGAAATTGCCGCCGACCAGTACGACCGGCTGATGGCCCACCTGGACCACTTCATCGTCATGGACGACGTGGAACTGGTCCCGCTCAGCGGGGAAACGGCCTTGGGGCTGATCGGCCCGCATGCCGACCACGTTTTGGACCGGCTGAGTTTGCCCATCCTCTCCGAGCCGCTGACCGGCGCCCGCCTGGAGTGGAACGGCATGGACCTGCGGCTGGTGCGCGGTTATGGGCTGCTCGCTCCGCATTATGAGATTTGGGCGCCGGAAATGCGCGTTGCCAAGCTGTGGAAGGCTTTGCGCACGGCGGGCGCCACTCCGGTGGGCAGCGCGTCTCTCAACGCATTCCGCATCGCCGAGGCGATTCCCAAGTACGGCATCGACATTGCCGAGCGCGACCTGGCGCAGGAGACCTCGCAACTGCGGGCCCTGCACTTCAACAAGGGCTGCTATCTGGGCCAGGAGATTGTCGAGCGCATCCGTTCGCGGGGCAGCGTGCACCGCCATCTGCGCCCGTTGGAGCTTTCCGGCCCAGTGCCTGAAGCCGGCGCGGAGCTGAGCCTCACCGGCGATGCCGGAAAGAGCATTGCCGCCGGGAACATTACCAGCGCGGCCGAACTGCCCCTGGCAGCGGGCAACCGCGTTTTTGCCCTGGGCATGATTCGCGGCGAAGCCGAACTGCACAGCCAAACCTTCACCTACACGGCTGGAACAGCCACGGGCACGGCCCGCGTTCTGGCCGCTGCACCCACATTTTGATCCGGAACAGCTAGTTAGAGAATCAAACAGACAGACTGGAAACCTGGAGACTATGAGCGATACACCCAAATTCACCGTGATCGACCGCCGCAAGATCAAGGCCGAAGCAGAGCAGGAAGCCAAGTTGTCGTCTCACCCGGAGACCGGGCCAGCGCCTGTTCCTGAGGTTCCGAAAGAGCCTGAGGCGCCCAGCGCCGGGCCGCAACTGGTGGTCACCGAGCCCAAACCCACTTCCGCGCAGGCTGAAGAAGCTGCCGAAGCGGAGCAGGAAGCGCCCGACGGCCTGCCTCCCGCGCCTACCGCCGATGAGGCCCGTGAGCAGAAAATGGCCTACGACGTCGCCGCCCAGCGCCTTGAAGACGTGGTCCGGGCGCAGAATCCGGCCATGGGCGCACAGCCGCCCGTCGGCTTTGAGCACCTGGTGCAGCAGATTTACGTCTCCGCCATGATCCAGATGGGTGCGGGCACGCAAGAGGGCCAGCGGCCGCGCGTGGATATTCTGGGCGCGCGCCAGACCATCGACCTGCTCGGCGTGCTGGCCGAAAAGACCAAGGGCAACCTGAACGAAGCGGAGGATCGCGCTCTGCAAACCGTGCTCTTTGAGGTCCGCATGGCGTTCATGGAATTGACCAGCATGATTACCATGCAGAGCATGCAGCCGCCACAGCCGCCGCCGGGCATCCGCTAAGAACGAATGGATGGCCTGCTCACATTTCTCGGAACGGGAACCTCCATGGGGGTTCCCACGCTGGGGTGCAGTTGTGAAGTTTGCACCTCCGCCGACCCGCGTGACCGGCGGCTGCGCCCTGCCGTGCTGCTGCGCTGGAACGAGCCTGCGCCGGGTGGTGTCCGCGAGCGCGTCGTGGTCATCGACACAGGTCCGGACTTCCGCGAGCAGGCGCTGCGCAACGGTCTCACCCGCGTGGATGCGGTCTTTTATACCCACTCCCATGCCGATCACATCCTGGGCCTGGACGACCTGCGTCCGCTCAGTTTTACCGTCTTTCGTGAGGGCGGATCGATTCCGCTCTATGCCTCCTCGGAATCCAGGGCGGTGCTGGAGCGCATCTTCGACTACACCTTTTCCCCGGATGCCACCTATCCGAACCGCGCCAAGGTCGAGCTGAAGCCGCTGGCCGAGCGCACCGCGGTCCATGGCGTCGAGTTTCTGCGGGTTCCGGTGATGCACGGGCACATGAAGATCGCCGGATTCCGGTTTGGCCGCGTTGCCTATCTGACCGACGTCAGCTCCATTCCCGAGGCCAGCTTCGCGCTGCTCCAGGGGCTGGACCATCTGGTGGTCTCGGCGCTCCGCCACAAGCCCCATCCCACCCACGCCACCGTGGAGCAGGCCGTGGGCTGGGCGCGGCGCATCGGCGCACGCCATACGTGGTTTACTCATATCGCCCACGAACTGGGCCACGAACAGACCAACCGCGCGCTGCCCGCCGGCATGGCTCTGGCCTACGACGGCCTCACCCTGCCCGTGGAACTGGGACCTGTGAACCTATGAGCAACGGCCCCGCCCCCACGATGTCTGTTTTTCGTTCCCTGGCCGAGATTCCTGCCGGATTCGGCCCTTCTGTGGTGGCCATCGGCAACTTTGACGGCGTGCACCTGGGCCACCGGGAGATTCTGGCGATCTGGTC
>CAVZNE010000157.1:0-19422 GCA_963776445.1 Terriglobales bacterium | reverse complement strand
TGCAGTAGGAGTTGACCCGGTTTCTAGAAACAGGCAAATAAAACGCCGTCCCGGCACTTGACACCGAGGGACCGGGGGCATCCTCGGCTCTGGGGGGTTGAGATCGTCAACGAGCTAGGAACTAGCGCACAAAAAACGGCCCGCGCCTCGGGGGAGGAGCGGGCCGTTGTTTTGTTGCGCCAGGAGCGATTAGGCCTTGGCGGGGGGTGCGCTGGTGAGTGCGCCGAGGTCGGCGGCCAGTTTTTCGGTGGAGAAGGCTTCGATCATATCGCCTTCCTTGAGGTCGGCAAAGCCGGAAAGGCCGATGCCGCACTCCATGCCGTTGGTGACTTCGCGGGCGTCGTCCTTGAAGCGCTTGAGGGAGCCGATCTTGCCCTTGAAGACCTGCTCTTCTCCGCGCATGACCTTGACTTCGGAGTCGCGGCGGATGGAGCCGTCCAGAACCCTGCAACCGGCGATGGTGCCGACCTTGGGGATCTTGAAGACATTGATGACTTCCGCGCGGCCAAGGTAGTTTTCCTTGAAGGTCGGATCGAGCATGCCCATCATGGCCAGCCGCAGCTTGTCCTGCAACTCGTAAATGATGGAGTGGAGGTGGATGTCGACGTTCTCCTGTTGCGCCAGTTCAGCTGCCTTGCGCTCGGGGCGGACGTTGAAACCGATGATGATAGTGTTGGAGGCGGTGGCCAGCAGCACGTCGCTCTCGGTGATGGAACCGACGCCGGAGTGGATGACCCGGATGCGCACCTTCTCGGTGGACATGCGGACCAGCGAATCGGCCAGCACTTCGACCGAACCGGTGACGTCGCCCTTGATGATGAGGGCCAGTTCCTTGGTTCCGGCGGTGCGAATCTGCTCCGCCAGGCCTTCGAGGGAGACGCGGGCGCTCTTGGCGAGCTGGGCGTCGCGTTCCTTCATCTTGCGGTACTGAGCAATGCCCTTGGCCTTGTCGCGATCGGCGACGACCAGGAAGGTATCGCCGGAGTCCGGCATGCTTTCAAGGCCGAGGACTTCGACAGGGGTGGAGGGACCGGCTTCTTCAATGGCGCGGCCGCGATCGTCGAACATGGCGCGGACCTTGCCGAAGGTGTTGCCGACAATGTAGCTGTCGTTGAGGTGCAGGGTGCCGTCCTGAACCAGGACGGTGGCGACTGCGCCGCGGCCGCGATCGAGCTTGGCTTCAAGCACCGTGCCCACAGCCTTGCGGCCGGGAGTGGCCTTGGGGGCGCGGATGTCGGAGACCAGGCAGATCATTTCCAGCAACAGGTCGAGGTTGATGCGCTTTTTGGCGGAGACTTCGACAAAGACAGTGCCTTCCGCGCCGGCTGCCCACTCTTCGGGAATCAGACCGCGATCGGCCAACTGCTTCTTGACCCGGTCGGGATTGGCGTCGGGCTTGTCGATCTTGTTGACGGCCACGATGATGGGAACGCCGGCGGCCTTGGCGTGGTCAATGGCCTCAAGGGTCTGAGGCATGACGCCGTCGTCGGCAGCCACCACGATGACGACAATATCCGTCACCTTGGCGCCGCGGGCACGCATGCGGGTAAAGGCTTCGTGGCCAGGGGTATCGAGGAAGACGATCTCGCGGCCGTGAGCCGGAGAACCTTCCTTGGTGAACTTCACCTTGTAAGCGCCGATGTGCTGGGTGATGCCGCCGGCTTCGCCTTCCGCCACATGGGTGAGGCGAATGGCGTCGAGCAGCGAGGTCTTGCCGTGATCGACGTGGCCCATGACGGTGACCACGGGAGAACGGGGAACCTCGAGTTCGCCGGTGTTTTCGGCTTCAAGAACTTCTTCGATGGCCTGGTTGGCAATCTCTTCTTCGTAGCTGATGACGGTGGCGCCGGCGCCGAACTTGGCGGCGACATCCTTGACCATCTCGGCGTCGAGGGATTGATTGACGGTGACCATGACGCCGCTCATGAGAAGGGTGGCGATGAGGTCCTTGGCGCGGACGTCGAGCTTCTCGGCCAGGTCCTTGACGCTGATGCCTTCAGTGACGGTGATTTCGCGGGTGATGGGGAGCGGCTCGCTGCCGTAATGTACCCCGCCATACCGTGGCGGCGGCACAAAGCCCTTCATTGGGCCTTCCTTCGTCTTGGGATACTGCGGACGTCCGCCACGGCCACGAGCAGGGGCGCGCTGCGGACGCGGCGCTTCGCCAGTAGGCGCTGCGCCACCCGGACGAGGCGGACCGCCAGGACGCGGCGGGCCAAAGCCGGGACGTGCGCCAAAACCGGGACGTGCGCCGGGAGCGCCGGGGCCGCCAGGACCGGCATAACCGCCGGTTCCGGTGCGGGTAGGATGCTTGGGCCGCGGACCTGCGCCTGGAGGATACTGCCCAGGCGCGCCGCCGGGGGTGCGCTGGGCGTAGCTGCCGGGAGCGCCGGTGGGGCGGCGGTCAAAGATGGGCTTGCCGCGCTGAATGCCGCCAGCCAGGTTTCCGGTTGCCGGAGAGTGCACGGTGGGAACCACCGGGGGCGCCTTGTACACCGGGCGAGGCCCGGTTTGGGGCATGACCACGCGGCGAGCCGGCAGAGCGGCAGTGGGCGAAGCAATGTGGGTGTGGCCCAGAGCGCGATGAGCCGGGGCATGAGCGGGAGCGGCAGGCGCAGCGGGCTTAGCTTCAGCAGCGGCGGCGGGCGCTTCCTTTTCTGCAACGGCAGCGGGCGCTTCGGGAACAGCGGGAGCCGCAACCGCGGGGGCTTCAGGCTTGACCGGGGCAGGCGCTTCCGGTGCAACGGCAACAGGAGCAGCCGGAGCGGCGACAGGCTCAGCGGCCACAGCAGGAACAACGGCGGCCGGGGCAGCAACGGGCGGCTTGACGGCGACTACAGGCTGCTCGGCGGCAGGGGGCTGGGCGACGGGCGGCGCAACAGTCGGCGCAACAGGCACCGGAGGCTTGACCACCACGGCTACCGCAGGCGGCGCAACCGCAACGGCGGGCCGCGGCGCGACCACAGCGCCAGCCGGAGCCTTGGCCACCACCGGATTAGCCGGCGGATGAGAGGCAATGGCGGGCGGAGCGACGACGATGGGCGGAGCTTGCCGGGGCAGAGGAACGATTCTGCGCGGCGCGGGCGGCGCAGGCGGGGCGGGCGGAGCGGCGACAGCCACAACCGGCGCCGCTGGCCGCGCGGGCACGGATGCCGGCGGCGGGACCACGGAAGGAGGACGCACCGGGGCATGGCTCTGCCGCGCTCTTTCTTCGTTTTCCCTTTGCTTGGCCTGAATAGCCTTGAGCACATCGCCAGGCTTGGAGATGTGCGACAGATCGATTTTGGGCGTAATGGTCTGGGAGGCGTGCGACGAAGCAGCACTGCTTTGGCTCGCAGAACGGTTTCCGCGCTCAAAATGCGCACGAACCTTCTCTGCCTCAAACTCTTCCAGCGAGCTGGAGTGGGTCTTGCCTTCGGCCAGGCCGATTTCCGCCAATACGTCCAGAATCCGGCGACTCTTGACTTCCATCTCGCGCGCGAGATCGTTGATACGAACCTTACTCATCCGCCTCTTTTCAAAATGTGCTTCCCAAAGCCCACTAGTCGCTCATAGCTACCTCATGGTTTTGGCTGCTCTTCAAACTTGCATTGTTGCCCGATTGGCCTTGAAGGGGTCGGCGCATGCTACGCGCCGTCCTCTTTGGCCGCCTTCTCGTCCGATGCTGCACTTTCAGTTTCAATGTCTTCCAGAAGCGGCTCTTCGGCGCTTTGAGAGTCTTCTTCAAGCGTTTCGGCCGGTGCGTCTTCCAGGGTTTCGATTTCTGCCTCATCGGCAGGAGGAATATCTTCGACGGCCTCTTCGGTCTCGGAGCTGTACTCCGGCTCTTCTTCGGACGATTCGTCGGCATCGCTGCCGCTCTCATCGTCTTCGGCCGCGTGAACGCTGTCCGCTTCGTCCAGGACGTCGGAGGCATTCTCGGCTTCCGCTTCGTCCGTCTCCAGGACCGCTTCGGGTTCTTCTTCCGATGCGGCGGCGTCGCCTTCGGCGGTCTCCGGCACGTGGCCTTCCTCGCCTTCTTCAAAGTGGCCGAAGTAGTGGCGCACGGCGACGCTGATGCGTTCCAGCGTTTTTTCGCCGATGCCGGGAATCTCTTCGAGCTGCTCGGGGGTCATGTCGGCCAGGCCCTCGACGGTGGTGATGCCGGCGGCAACCAGCTTCTGAATAATGCCGTCGCCGAGTTCGGAAACCTGCTCGATGGGCGTGGAGGGTCCACCGGAGAAGGCCGTCATCTGCTGCTCGACCTCCTGCCGCTTCTCCTCTTCGCTCTTGATGTCGATCTTCCAGCCCAGCAGCTTGGCAGCCAGGCGTACATTCTGGCCCTTCTTGCCGATGGCCAGAGACAACTGCGTGTCGTCGACGATGACTTCGAGCTGCTTGTCGGTCAGATCGGTAATCGACACGCGGCTGACCTTGGCCGGCTGCAATGCCTTCTCGGCGAAGGTGGTGATCTCGTCCGAGTACTCGATGATGTCGATCTTTTCGCCGCGCAGTTCGCGAATGATGGACTGCACGCGCATGCCCTTCATGCCGACGCATGCGCCGACGGGGTCAACGTCCTTGTCGCGGCTCTGCACGGCGATCTTGGTGCGCTCGCCGGCTTCGCGGGCAATGGCCCGGATGGAGACCGTGTTGTCGTAAATCTCAGGCACTTCAGACTGGAACAGGTTCGATACCAGTTCGGGAGCGGCGCGGGAGACGATGACCTGCGGGCCCTTGGCGGCGCGGTCTACCTTGAGCAGAACCACGCGCACGCGCTCGCCCAGGCTGAACTGCTCCAGCCGCGACTGCTCGCGCTTGGGGCAGCGGGCTTCGGCCTTGCCGAGGTCATAGATGATGTCCTGGCCCTCGATGCGCTTGACGGTCGCCGTGAGAACTTCCTTTTCGCGGTGGGCGTATTCCTGGAAGACCGTGTCGCGCTCGGCTTCGCGGACCTTCTGGAAGATGACCTGCTTGGCGAGCTGGGCGGCGATGCGGCCCAGGGGACGAGTGTCCTTGTAGATGCGAATCTCGCTGCCCACTTCCGCGCCGGGCGCCAGTGCTTCGGCTTCCTCAAGCGTGATCTGGTTCAGCGGGTCTTCCACCTGTTCGGCGTCGGCCACGACCGTCTTGTAGATGTAGGCGGTGATTTCGCCGGAATCCTTGTTCAACTCCCCGCGCATGTTTTCCTGGGTTTTGTAGAACTTGCGCGTGGCCAGGGCAATGGCCTCCTCGACGGCGCCAACAACGATGCCGGGATCAATGCCCTTTTCCTGGCTCAAGAGCTCGATACTCTGATACAAAACGCTGGCCATACTCTGCTTGCTCTCTCGGATACTCGGCGGAACCCTTTGCGGTTTCCGGCCGGTTAAGATGGTTTCGTTGAAGGGTACGGGCTGTTGCGCTCGTACGAAAAATGACTTTCCAGGTCTCGACCTGGAGACCGGGAAAACGCCTAAATCTCGGGCACCAATTGCGCTTTCTCAATGTTGTCGAGCGCAATCTCTACCGTACTCACGCCGGCCTTCCGGCTCTTGCTGTTCTGTTTGACGGCATTGAGGTCGAGGGTGACAATTTCGCCCGCCCCCGCCAACAGCCGTCCCTGCCAGTGCCGATTGTTGCGGATCGGCTCATAGGTCTGGATTTTTACCAGACTGCCGGCAAACCGCACATAATCTTCCTTCCGGCTCAGCTTGCGATCCAGGCCCGGAGAACTGGCCTCGAGCGTATATTCCGCGCCGGGAATCAGGTCTTCCACGTCCAGCAGCACGCTGAAATCACGGCTGAACGCCGCGCAATCCTCATGAGTGATGCCGGAAAGCTGCTCGACGCTCAACGTGCCTTCGCTCAGCCGTTCCGGTAGCTCTTCGGCTCCGGCTTCAACGGCCGCCTTCAATTGCGCCCGTCCCTCGGCGTTCTTCTCGAGGTAAATGCGCAGAACGCGCTCTTTGGCCGGGCCCAGGAACTCTAGGTTCACCAAGTCCAGCCCGTGCGAGGCGGCCACTCTTGCCGCCGCCAACCGAATTTGGTCCAGCTTTGCCGCCATCTTACCCATGCGCCCCAAGGCGCGAATTTCCAGAGAACTTGGCCCAAATAAAAAGTGGGCTGTAAGCCCACTCATCTCTCCGCCAGCCGGCGAACCCACGGCAACTCAGGCGGACAAATTCGTCTGCATACTCAGAGTACAGCGAAACGCAAGTAAATTCAATGTGCAAGTGGGGCGGAGGGGGCTAATTTAACGGGGTTTGGCGAGGCGGGACGGCCTGAGTTGACAGGTTTTTCCGTCCTTCGCTATTCAACTTACCAGATGCGCCGCACGCCGAATTGGTCGAGTTGGGGATCGGGGCTGAGGATGGGGATGTCCTGGCCCAGGGCCTGGGCGGCGAGCATGCGGTCGAAGGGGTCGCGATGCTCGGCAACCAAGCGGCCCGCGCGCAGGGCAGACTCCGTATCGATGTCCAGCAGGGTATAGCCGGCATCTTCCATCACGTCGAGATAATCCCTCTCCAGCTTCTCCGCGCCGGGTAGCTTGCCGAGGCGTACCTTGGTCGAAATCTCCCACGCCGAGGCCGCCGATACGAGAATCACGTTGCCCTCGTCGGCAATCGTCTCCCGGGCTTCGCGGCTGAGGGCGGATGGAGACAGAGTGGCCCAGATCAGAGTGCAGGTGTCGAGCAGAACCTTCACTCCTTGCCTCCATTCCAGAGATTGAGTTCTTCTTCCGGTAGCGGCTCGAAGAATTGCTCGGAGAGAACGAATCCGGGCGTCTGCAGAGCGCCGAGACGCTTTTTCGCGACCGGATGAATGGCCTCGATCCGCGCGACCGGCGTCTTGGCCCGGCCCGACGTGATGGTGACCACTTCGCCCCTCTGGGCCTGCTTGACCAGGTTGGAGAGGTTCGTCTTTGCTTCGAACATGCTGGCTGTGATCATGGTCGCCTCTTTCTGCCAACATATCTTAGCTAAGTATTGGGCGATTTTCAAGACTTCAATTTGCTGGAGAAATATGCTGGCCGAGGTTTGTGCTTTCCCAGGTCTCGGAAGCGAGACCTGGGGCACCCGGCCTTTGGTGACGGTCGGCGAGACTGCGTGTTCTAAGAAGGCGCTCAAACCGGCTATCCTCAAGGTATGGCCGTTTCTCATTCGTCCCATTCCCCCGCCGTTTCTGTTTCCGAAGCCCGCACCGCGCTGCTGAAGCGCGCCGCGCGCGCAGCCATGGACTACCTGGAGGGCGAGGATACCCGCTCGGTCGCGCCCAGCCCGAAGGCCGTTGCCGCGCTGAGCGCACTGCGCGCGCCGCTGCCGCCGGGGCCGACCAGCGCCGAGGCGGTGTTGCATCTGCTGGATACCTACGGTTCTCCGGCCACGGTGAGCAAGACCAGCGGGCGCAACTTCGGCTTTGTGAACGGCGGCTGTTTGCCGGCCTCTTTGGCTGCTTCCTGGCTGGTGAGCACCTGGGACCAGAACGCGGCATTTTTTGTGCAGTCGCCGGTGGCCGTCACGCTGGAAGAGGTGGCGCTGGAATGGGTGCGGCAATTGCTGGGCCTGCCGGAGGGAACTGGCGGCGCGGTGGTGACCGGGGCGACCATGGCCAATTTTTCCGCGCTGGCCGCGGCGCGGCATGCGCTGCTGGCCAAGGCGGGATGGGATGTGGAGGCCGACGGCCTGTTCGGAGCGCCGCCGATTACCGTAGTGGTAAGCGAAGAAGCTCACGCTTCCGTGGGCAAGGCGCTGGGACTGCTGGGCCTGGGCCGTAACCGCGTGGTGCGCGTGCCGGTGGACGGACAGGGACGGATGCGCGCGGACGCCGTGCCGCATCTGGATGAGCGGACGATCCTCTGCCTGCAGGCGGGCAATGTGAATACCGGCGCCTTTGACCCGGCGGCGGCCATCTGCCCGGCGGCGCGAGCGGCCGGAGCGTGGATCCATGTGGACGGAGCTTTCGGGCTGTGGGCGGCTGTTTCACCCGAGCATCATCGCTGGACCAAGGGCTTTGAGCTGGCCGATTCCTGGGCCACGGACGCACACAAGTGGCCGAATATCGGCTACGACTGCGGCATCGCGCTGGTGCGCGATCCCAGCACGCTGCGGGCGGCCATGGCGATGGATGCGGCTTACCTGGTGCAGGGCGAACACCGCGAGCCCTCGCACTACAACCCGGAACTTTCGCGGCGGGCGCGGGGCGTGGAACTGTGGGCCGGGCTGCGCTCGCTGGGCCGGTCGGGAATGGCGGAGATTGTGGCGCGCACCTGCGAACACGCTCGCCGTTTTGCCGCCGGGTTGAGCGCCGCTGGCTACCAGATTTTGAATGACGTGGTCATCAACCAGGTGCTGGTGTCGTTTGGAACGCCGGAGAAGACGCTGGCGACCATTGCCCGCCTGCAGGAGGACGGTACCTGCTGGTGCGGCCCGACAGTGTGGCAGGGTAAGACGGCCATGCGCATTAGCGTGTCGTCGTGGGCCACGACCAAAGAAGACGTGGACCGCTGCCTGGCGGCCATGCTGAAGGCCGCAAATGAAGTTTGATCTGGGCCTGATTCTGCGGGGCTGATCGATACGGGCTTTCCGCTTGGCGGGACCTTCCTGGGACTGCGTCCGCTTCTAACACTTTTGTGTTAATTGCGGTGGCTCCGATTCGAGGTAATCTGCCAATATAGCGGCATTTCCCTTCTGACTGCATCCAGGTCAAGTTCGTCGATCGACTGATTAGCCATGACAATCCTAAGGCGGCATTTTCTTACCACCTTGGTCGCCATGATCCTCATGGCAGCCTGCGGCACCTTCGTGGGCTATCAGTTGTCCGATTCCCTTGCGATTAGGGTGACCGAAACCCGGCTGGACCGGTATGCGAGCCGCATCCTGGCGAACGGAGAGGCAACATCCACAGAGTTGCGGGCGGTACTGGACGCGGTGAGCGCCTCACGGAACCGCACCTGTTCGAGCGCCGAGATCGATTACTTCCGCACGTTGATTTTCGCGCCGGAATATCTGAAGGACGCCGGGCGCATGCGCGACGGCAAGATCGAGTGCTCGGCGGCTCTGGGACGGCCTGCGCAGGCCGGAGAGCAATCCATACCGGATTTCACCCTGCAGGACGGGTCGTTTCTTTACAGGGACCTGGCGCCGTATCGGAGCAATGGCCTCACCACCATCACTGTGCAGCGCGGCGACGCATTTGTCGTATTCACTCCCTTGACGCGTCTGCCTGTGGAACCGCCGCCGATGCACTATACCGAGACGGCGACCGACGCCCCCACACAGACGCATGGCAGGCTGCTGGGCGAATCCCTCGAAGCGAATGCGCGGATTCTAACCGCAGAGGGCAGAACACGCATTGGCGACAACCTGTACGCTACCCGATGTTCGACTCGCTCCTTCAACTGCGTTACGGCCTATACCTCCTTGTTAGAGGTCATGCATGCCAATCGCGCCAAAGTGATCGGATTCATTGGCCTGTTCCGGCTGCTGGGCGGGATCGCCGGCCTTGGTTTGGCGCTTCTGTACTACCGCTACATGAGCGTCGAGCAGCAACTGCGCCGCGCGATTCGCAGGGATGAGTTATTCCTGGTGTATCAACCCATCGTGCAACTGCAAAGCAGGCGGATCATTGGGGCGGAGGCGCTGGTGCGCTGGACCAACAAACAAGGGGAGGAAGTCGGCCCCGAAGTCTTCGTGAAAATTGCCGAGGAAAATGGTTTTGTGGAAGCGATCACAAGACTGGTAGTGCGGCACGCTTTGCACGATTTCGGAGCCACACTGCGCAGCCATCCCGCGTTTCGGCTCAGCATCAACACGGCCGCCGCCGATTTGGCAGATCCAGGATTTTTGCCCATGCTGAATCGCGCTGTCGAGGAGGCGGCGGTTCCGGCGCGGAGCCTGGCCATCGAGATCACCGAACGCTCCACTGTGATGCGCAAGGAGGCAATCGAGACGATCCGCTCCCTGCGCGACAAGGGCTACAGCGTCCATATCGACGACTTCGGCACCGGCTATTCAAGCTTGTCCTATCTGCACGATCTTGCAGTGGATGCCATCAAGATCGACAAAGCTTTCACGCAGGCGATTGGCACCGGGTCGGTGATTGTGGCCATCCTGCCGCAAATCCTGGCCATGGCTGAGGCTCTCAAATTGCAGATTACTGTCGAAGGAATAGAAACCGATGGGCAAGCCAGTTATTTCGAATCTGCAACGCAGCCGATCTTGGCCCAGGGATGGCTCTTCGGACATCCCCTTCCAGCCGCGGAGTTTATCCGCCTGCTGGCCGAAGACGAAAAGAAGGCACTGGTATCAATGCAGGAGGTTTGAGCCGCCAGGGCGCAAATTGGGCCGCAACCGCTTGACAGCCGGGGCACTGTCTACGAGGCTTGTTGCATGTCCCGCACGCCACGATTCACCTACCTCGCCGCTCTCGCTCTCGCAATGCTTGCGCTCGTTCCTCTGGCTCACTCCCTTGAAAAGCAGCCCGCCGCGGTGTACCACGCGCGGCGCGTGGCGCTGGCGGCCAGGCTCAATGGCGGCGTGGCGGTGCTGTTTGCCGCGCAAGAGCCAGTGCTGGACTTTATGCCCTACCGCCAGGACGAGGACTTCTACTACCTGACCGGCTGGAACGAGCCGGGAGCGGCGCTGTTGCTGGTGGGCGAAGCGGGGCCGGGCACGGGAGCGGCGGTTGAGCGCACCTACCAGGAGATTCTGTTTTTGCCCACGCGCGACCTGCGTATGGAAAGATACACCGGAATCAAGCTGGATGCGGCCACGCCGGGAGCCGCGCAGACGGCCGGTGTGGACGCGGTGCGGCAGATGACGGAACTGCCCGCGGTGCTGAATGGGCTGATGGGCGCAGACCGGCGGCTGGGGCGGAATGTGTGGGCGCAACCGGATGCGCCGCAGGCCAGGGCGCTGATGGAGTTTACCGCCGCGACCTTGGGCTCGGGCACAGTTCCGGTGCTGCATGACGTAGCAGAGCTGACTCAGCCCTTGCGGGTGGTGAAAGACGCGGGCGAGATCGCGCTGTTGAAGAAGGCGAGCGATGCCTCGATTGCCGGGCAGTTGGTCATGATGAAGGCCGTAAAGCCGGGTGCGACGGAGCGGGCCGTGGCCGGCAAAATGACGGCGGCATGGATGGAAGCTGGTTGCGAGCGGCCGTCGTATGCGCCCATTGTGGGCTCGGGCATCAACTCCACCACGCTGCACTACGCCGAGAACGCGCGCACCATGGAGGATGGCGACATCGTGGCGGTGGATGCGGCCTGCGAGTACTCCATGTATGCCGCCGACATTACGCGGACCGTGCCGGTGAACGGGCACTTCAGCGCGCGGCAGCGGGAGATTTATAACATTGTGCTGGGCGCGCAGCAGGCGGCCATCGACGCCTTTGTGGCGGGCAAATCGAAGATCAACGACCGCGACCGCAAGGACCCCGATTCGCTGGACAACGCGGCCTACAACTACATCAACACGCATGGGAAAAGCCTGGATGGCAAGCCGCTGGGCCAATACTGGCTGCACGGACTGGGGCACATGGTGGGCATCAATGTCCACGATCCGGCCGAGTATCCGGCGGTGCTGAAGCCGGGCATGGTCTTTACCATCGAGCCGGGCGTCTACATTTCTGAAGAGAAGATCGGCGTGCGCATCGAGTGCACTTTCCTGGTGGGCGCTGACGGCAAGCTCGTTGATCTGACCGCCGCGCTGCCGCACACAGCCGAGGATGTGGAAGCGGCCATGCAGGGGAAGTAAGCCGCTAATGAGAGGAAAACAATGGATCCGCGCGACGAGATGGAACCTGATCAGATGGAAATGCTGGCCAGCGCTTTTCGGGAGCAATTGATGGCTTGTTTGGAGGAGTGCGCCCGTGGACGCAAGGGGCTGTTCTCCGATCTGGCGTATGTGGGCGACGATTTGGAAGACCGCGAATGGCCGGAAGCGGCGCGGCTGCGCGAGTTGGCCTTGGGCTTGCAGGGAGTTTTTGCCCAGCAGGAAAAGCCCAATCCGCTGTGCGACGAGTTCCTTGACCTGTGCTCGATCCACGGCGAGAGCAACCCCGGCGAACGCAGGCTGGCGCGGTCGTTCCTGCAAAGGATTGAGAGGGGCGAAGTGGGCGTGCAGCCGGAACAGGAGAAAAGACCTTGGTAATTCTGCATACATTTTTGGCGCTGGTGTCTGGCTTTGCCACCGTGGTGCTGCTGGCGCTGGTGCTGACCGCGCTGCTGAAGCAGATTGCGCCCCACTGGGCGGAGGTTGAGGGCCGTCCGGGGCCGGGCGCGGTGCTGGCCAACATGGGGTCTTCGTTTTTGTCCGCGACGGCGGGCGGCTATGTGACGGCGTGGGCGGCAGCGGGCAATCCGCTGATTCAGGTGCTGGCGCTGGCTCTGGTGGTGCTGCTGCTGGCGGCGCTGAGCGCACTGCAAGCCAAGGGCAAGCAGCCCATCTGGTTCCAACTGGCGCTGGTGGCCATTGCGCCGCTGGGCGTGCTGGCCGGAGGACTACTGCGGCTGAGGGTGTTGGGAATTCTGTAGAAAATCCCACTTGTGCGAATTGTGCCACTGGAGTATTTTAGTGTCACTGACGTTGAGAGGTGGAACGCATGGATGTTTTGGAACTTGAAAAGCCGGAAGCCGTTTGGGAGCGTCCCAAGTTTGCCGAGGAACATCGGGTTCGGATGCGAATTGGGGCAAAAGGGCGACTCGTGATCCCGGCGGCGATGCGCGAAGCGTTGGGGATGGCCGACGGCGAAATGATCGATCTGGTTGTGGTGGACGGGGAGTTGCGCATTGCAACGATGCAAGAGCGCCTACGGCGTGCGCAGGCGTGGGTGAAAAAATACGTCCCGGCCGGGGTTAGTCTTGCCGACGAGCTGAGCGCGGAGCGGCGCGAGGCGGCAAAGCATGAATGAGGTTGTGTTCGATGCTTCCGCGATGCTCGCATTGCTGCAACATGAACCAGGAGAGGAGATGCTGACGGCAGATATTCTGGTTCGCTCCGTTGCTAGCACGGTCAACCTCGCCGAAGTGCAATCCAAGCTCGTCAAAATGAGGAACGACCCTGACAGAGCTTGGGCGGCCGCTCTCGCGTCCGTCAATTCTGTTGAACCATACACGCGCGAGCAAGCCAGGATCGCCGGTGATTTGATCACAATAACGGAAAAGTATGGGCTGTCTTTGGGAGACCGATCCTGCCTGGCGTTGGCGATTGCGCTCAAGGCTCCGGTTTATACCACTGAGCAGGTATGGAGAAACCTGAAGGTGGGCATTCCGATTCACGTGATTCGATAAAACCAGATTGCGCTTGAACGTGCAAAAACAGGAAAGGCCGGAGCGATGCTCCGGCCTTTCCTGTTGGTAATGGGTTGCGGGCTTAGCCCTGGATGTCGAACTGCTCGGGATGGAGGGCCGGGTCGCTCTTGATGAGGATGCTCTTGCCGACCATCTCTTCAAGCTCGGTCAGCCAGCTTCCGTTGTTGGCCTTGAGGACCTTGACGGTCTCGGGGTTGACGCGGAGCAGAACGTCTTCGCCTTCGAAGTGCTTCTTCATCTTGCGCAACTCGGTGTAGATCTCGTTGCAGACCGTGGTCGGGCTCTTGACCATGCCGGTGGCCTGGCAGGTGGGGCAGGGAACCGAGAGGGTCCGTTCCAGCGACTGCTTGACGCGCTTGCGGGTGATGGCGACCAGGCCGAAGTCGTTGAACTGGAGAACCTTGGTCGGGGCGCGATCGCTCTTGAGGGCTTCCTCGAGGGCGGCCATGACCTTGTAGCGGTTCTTGCGGTCGTCCATGTCGATGAAGTCGATGACGATGATGCCGCCCAGATCGCGCAGCCGAATCTGGCGCACGATCTCGGGAACCGCATCGAGGTTGGTTTTGACGATGGTGTCTTCAAGCCGCGACGACTTGCCGACGTATTTGCCGGTGTTGATGTCGATGGCCACCAAGGCTTCAGTCTGGTTGATGACGATGGAGCCGCCGGACTTGAGCCAGACCTTGGAACGCAGGGCCTTGGAGATTTCGTCCTGAATGCCGAATTGCTCGAAGAGCGGAGTTTCCTTGGTGTAGAGCTTGACGCGCCGCGTGAGGGCGGGCGAGAAGTGGTTGAGGAAGCGCACGATGCGCTCGTAGTTGGCCTCGGAGTCGACCCAGATGTTGGTGAAGTTGGAGCTGACCTGATCGCGCAGGATGCGCTCGATGAGGGACAGATCGTGATAGATCAGGGCCGGCGACTTGGAGCTGTCGGAGCGCTGCTTGATCTCGTTCCAGAGGTGGATGAGGAAGCGCAGATCGGCGCGCAGATCCTCTTCCGATGCGCCTTCGGCCGCGGTGCGCACGATGAGCCCGCCGGGGGCGTCGCCGCGTTCGCTGATCAGAATCCGCTTGAGCCGGTTACGCTCCTCGTCGGAGGCAATCTTGCGGCTGACGCCGACGTGGCTGACCGTGGGCATGAAGACCAGGAAGCGGCCGGGCAGGGCGATGTGGCTGGTGATGCGCGCGCCCTTCAGAGCGATGGGCTCCTTGGCGATCTGGACCAGAATTTCCTGTCCAGGCTTCAGCAGGTCGCTGATGATGGGCAGGTCGGTTGTCTGCATGGAGCGGCGCGAGGGGCCGCCACGACGATTGGCGGCTGGCGCAGCTGCCGGAATGGTCAGGCCGCCGCGTCCACGGCGTCCGCGTCCACCGCGATCGCGGCGCTGCTGACCGGTTTCGCCGGCGGAGGGTTGTGCGCCAGTGGCAGGCTCCTCTTCGCCGTTCTCTTCGTCGTATCCTTCTTCGTCCCCGTTCTTCTCGTCCAGGTTCATCTGGATGCGGTGATCGAGGTGGGCTTCCTGGAACATCTCGCCCAGAGCGCCGGAGCGAGCCTGCGCGGGCAGGGTCTCTTCTTCAAAATCGAAGTCGTGATCCTCGGCCTTGCCGTGCTTTTGGCGGGGCGCAGCCTCGAACTCCTCTTCTTCCAGAACTTCTTCTTCGATGTGGCCCTTGCCGGGAGCGTACGAGGAAACCGCGGGCTTTTTGGCTGCGGGCTCATCGGCCTTCTTTTTGCCGCCCAGGCCAAACAGGCGGAATCCGGTGGGGGGCATCGAGTCTACGTTGTGCGAAGCGGCGGCATCGGGTTCCGGCTGCGCCTTCTCGGTCTCGGTATCTTCCGCTCCGGCTGCAGGCGCGGCATCAACTTCATCCTGCCGGGTGATCGCGGCGGCCACCGGCTCTTCAGCCGATGCCTCTTCGATCACGTTCTCGACTTCATAGTCTTCTGTCTTGGCCGGGGCGGCTTCCTGCTCCGTGGTCTCCGTCTCGGGCTCGGGCTCGGTTTCAACCGACTCCGCGACCAGATGATCCTCTTTCAACTCGGGGACGAGCTCTTCCGTCTCCTCGAAATCGGCTTCGGGCTCCTCGGAATAGACGGCCTGAGGCTCGGGGCTCACTTCAGCGGCAGGCTCCGGGCTGCGATGCCGGGAGAGCGACTCGCCGGGCAGCAATCCGCTGCCGTCCCACTCGAGGGGCGCCTCAATCAGCGTGGCAGGCTTGAAGGTGCTGGCCGGACGGACCGGAGCAACGGGGGCGGAAGCAGGTGTTTCTTCGTCCGATCCGCCACCGTACTTGGAGAGCGACTCGCCGGGCAGAACAAAGGGGGCCGGGGCGTTGTCGGCGCGGGGCGCTGGCGCAGTGGTCCCCTCGCGCGACGGAGCGGGAGTCCTCTGGAAATCGCTGGGGGCACTCGCCTGCGCCTGAATGGCCGGCGCTTCTTCCTCTATTTCGACGATCTCAGGGTAGGATTCGGAAGGCTCGCGGGTTTCCGCCTGGCCCTGTTGCGGCTGAAGCGTCTCGGCCGGGCCACCACGGCTGCCGCGGCGGCGGCGGCGTCCACGCCAGCGGCGCGCGCCGGGCTCGCCGGAATCTTCAAGATTCTTTTCTTCGAATTCGGCAACGCTGGCGTACTCGGGAGCGGTCTCGGTCTGGTCCACAGCCTCGGGAACGACTTCGACGGCGGGGCGGCGATCGCGGGCCTGCCGTTCCGGCCGCGGCTCCTGCTTCTGCTCCGGCTTTTGCGCGGGGCGCGCCTCCTGGCGAGACTCGACGCGTGCGGCGGGCTTTTCCTGGGTGTGGCGAACCTCACGGGGAGGCTGGTTGGCGCCGCTGGCGGCAGCCCTTTCCACTTCGTCGGTCTCTTCGGTGTCTTCCAGCTCCATGAAATCAGTTACATAGAGGAAGGCATCGCGTTCCAGGCCAATATCCACAAAAGCGGACTGCATGCCGGGCAGAACGCGGGTGACGCGCCCGTTGTAAATGGACCCTGCCAAGGTATATTCGTTTTCGCGTTCGTAGTAGATTTCCGCGAGTTGATCGTCCTCAAGAATTGCAAGCCGGGTTTCATGCGGCGTGCTGGAGATGCAAATTTCCTTTGCCATCGTACCTTTCCGTCCAGCGGCTGTCGCCAGCTGGGACCTGCGGCAAGGAGGGATGGATACGCGCAAAACCGGAAGGGAAGGGGATGAGCGGAAGGGATGACGCGAGAGTGGCTGGTATGGCGGTTGCCGAGCGGCGGCCTGCCCCTGGGGGCGGCGAGCCGCGGCGATAACCCTGCCGAACGAGCTGTCCGATGCGGTACTCCAATTGCAGAGAGTTTGTGGCCAACCATGCCGATGATGCTGGCGGGGCCGTTCCACCGTTGGCTTCTGCACAGGCAAGATGCGCGACCGGGAGGAGACTATGCTCCGCCGTGATACTCGCGCGCTCCGTGCAACTTGTACGCTGCCAACGGTTTTCCCGTCTCTGCGTGCCCATGAACCCAATCCTGCCGGGCTCGAGATCCATCCGGACCTGGCCGGCTAAATGCTTGAAAAAACTTGTCTTGCGATCCGGACAGTTCCGGGGGGACGCAAGAGGTGAACTCGTTCAGTTGACGAACCTGCGCATGCGCACATTCATCGCCGCGCCCAGCGCCAGGAACGTAAACAACACCGAAGAACCGCCGTAACTCATTAACGGTAAAGGAATTCCGGTGACGGGCATAAACCCGATGACCATGCCCACGTTGACCGCTATCTGAAAGGTCAACACAGCCACGACACCCATGATAATCAGGGAGCCGGACAGATCTGCGGCTGTTTGAGCGTTTTGAATCAAACGCATCAATATGGAAAAGTATAGCAGCAGCACGAAAATCGCGCCGACGAAGCCGTGTTCCTCGCTAAATGCGGCAAAGATGAAGTCGGCATGAGGAATGGGCAAAAAATCGCCCTGGGTCTGTGTGCCCTTGGCCGCGCCCTTGCCCCAGATGCCGCCGGAACCCACCGCGATCAGCGATTGGCGGATCTGGTAGCCCGTCCCTTTGGGATCGTTGTCGGGATTGAGGAAGCTGGTGAGACGCGCTTTCTGGTAGGGCTTGAGCAGCTTGCCGCTGGTCCAGACGCCGGCGACCAGAGTGAGGCCGCAGGTGGTGAGGATCAGCGCCTGGCGGAGGTTGATGCCGCCAAGAAAGAGACCGGCGACGAGGATGGGGGTGTAGGTCAGGGCGGTTCCCAGATCGGGCTGTTTGAGCACCAGAAGCAAGGGGAGACCGACAAGGGCGAAGGCCTTGAAGATGTCTTTCCAGGTGAGGCTGCGACCGCCCAGATTGGCAAAGTAGCGGGCCACGGCCAGAATCAGGATGAGCTTGACCCACTCCGAGGGCTGAAAGTGCATGGGGCCGAGCTTGATCCAGCGGCGTGCGCCCAGAACTTTTTGGCCCACGGCCAGCACTGCCAGAAGTGCGACCAGGCAGACGCCGTAGGCCCAGGGTGCCCAGTCCAGGAGCATGTGGTAGTCGATTTTGGCAAACAGGAACATGGCCACCAGTCCGGCGGCGATCCACAGGAGCTGCTTCGAGTAGAACCCGGCATATTTGGTGTGCAGGGTGGCGGAGTAGATCTCAAAGACCGAGAGGGTGCACAGCAGCAACACCATGCCCAGCAGGGCCCAGTCGAAGTCGCGAAAGCTGAGGAAGCGGCGCATCAGGGGTGCCTTTCCCGAAAGCGGAGGGGGCTGGCCATGAACCAGGCGGGCAGATGGAACAGGCCGCTGGCCGTAGACGTGGGGGCAGGTTTCGGTGGATCGATAAAAAAGTGGCCGCCATGCATCACCGAAGCGGCCATGAGCGAACGGGCAGCGGACTTGTTGCGGCCGGCTGGCGCGGGATCGGACCAGACGGCGCCGACCTCAACCGGTTTGTCCACTGCGGCCTGGTCCAGCACGTTGTGGTCCTGCTTGCGTTTCTTGTTCACGTAGACGGTGATGATCTGGGCGGCGATTTTGGCGGAGTTCGCGCCCCAGTCGCCGTGCTCCTGGAGCACCGCGATCACGATCTCGGGATTGCGGCGGGGAGCCATGCCGACAAACCAGGAGTTCGGAGTTTTGGCGCCGCCTTTGACGTGGGTGTCGCCGCTGCCCGTCACCTGGGCGGTCCCGGTCTTGCCGGCAAAATCGATGCCGTCCAGGTGGGCTGCCCCGGCGGTGCCGGTGGTGGTGGCCGCGGCCATGCCGTCGGTAATGATGGTCCAGGTATCGGGATTGAGGGGGACGTTGACCTCTCCCGAGCCGGAGAAGGTATCCAGAATGGCCTGATGAAACTGCGAGGAAAGCTGCTCCGGAGCAACCACATGGGGCCGGACCAGATGACCGTTTGACGCGATGCCGCCCAGCGCCCTGGCCAGTTGCAGCGGCGTGACCTGCGTTTCACCCTGGCCGATGCCCACGGAAATCGTGTTGCCGGGGTAATAACGCTGGTGGTAGTTCTTCATCTCCCACTGGGTAGAGGGCATGATGCCGGCCTTCTCGTCAGGAAGGTCAATGCCGGTTTTGGAGGCCAGGCCGAGCGAGGTGGCGTACCGGGCGATGGTGTCGATGCCAAGCTTCTGCGCCAGAGAGTAGAAGAACGTGTCGCAGGAGAGCGGAATGGCCTGGCTGATATTCAGTACGCCATGGTGCTTGTCGCAGTGGAAGAAGCGTCCGTAGTAGGTGCCGCCTCCGGCGCAGTTGACGCGCATGTCCTGGGCCACGCCCTCCTGCAGTCCGGCGGCGGACATGATCACCTTGAAGGTCGAACCGGGAGCAAGCTGATCCTGAATGGCCTTGTTCATCAGCGGGTGGTTGGGGTTGGTGATGAGCTGGTTCCAGTCCGTGCGGTTGATGCGCACGGCAAAAGCGTTGGGATCGTAGCTGGGATGGGAGACCATGGCCAGAATCTCGCCGTTGCGGGGATCCATGGCCACTACCGCGCCGTTGGCGTCCCCCAGGGCCAGCTCCGCGGTGCGCTGCAGGTCGATGTCGATGGTCAGCTTCAGATCCTGGCCGGGAATCGCGTGCTGGGTTCGCAGGTAGCCCACTTCGCGGCCATGGCTGTCCACAATCACGTCGCGAGAGCCGTCCTGGCCGCGCAAAATCTCGTCGTAGGACTCCTCGACGCCCGCCTTGCCCACCACA
>CAVZNE010000156.1:0-8661 GCA_963776445.1 Terriglobales bacterium | reverse complement strand
AAATGAAGTCCTGCGTGCCTGCCACTTCTTTCATGGCCTTGGACTCGCGTGTATTGACGAAGTTGTGCGCGCCCAGGGTGCGCGCCTCTTCTTCCTTGGCGGCGGAGGTCGAGAATGCCGTGACCTCGGCGCCAAATACCCGCGCAAACTGGATGGCGATGTGCCCCAGTCCCCCCACGCCCACAATCCCCACTCGCGAAGAGGGGTTGAGGCCGTGGGCGCGCAGCGGGTTATAGACCGTAATGCCCGCGCAAAGCAGAGGCGCGGCATGTTCGCTCTCCAGAGCCTCGGGAATGGGAATCACAAACCGGGCATTGGCGCGCACGCTGTCTGCATAGCCGCCGTTGCGGTGCACACAGGTGCCCTCCGCCGCGGCGCAAAGATGCTCCATGCCCCGCGTGCACCACTCGCACTCGCCGCAGGAGTTCGATTGCCAGCCGAGCCCGACGCGCTGGCCCACTGTCAGCGACCGCACGCCGTCGCCGATTGCCGCGACCGTACCCACGATCTCGTGGCCGGGAATGAACGGATACTGACTGATTCCCCAGTCGTTTGAGATCAGATGAAGATCGCTGTGGCAGATGCCGCAGTGGGTAATGGCGATCTCCACTTCCTGCGTGCCCAGTTCGCCTGGGTCATAGCGATAGGGCAACAGTTCTGCTCCAGCCGCGTGAGCTGCAAGTCCTTGAATTTGAGCCATAATGATTCCGAAATCCTCGCTGGGGGTGGCAAAGAGACCGGAATGAATACGAAGGTCCCGGCCTGAAAGTTGGCGGGAATATCTCCCCGCATTTCTAGTTTAAACCGCCGCCCGGTTCTATGCGCAGGGTGAGCACCTGGAATCCGCTCAGAACCCTCCGGCCAGAGCCTCGCCTTTGCCCGGAATCCCGTCATGGCCGTGAACGAACCACGCGCAACACCAAAACCAGAGCGCAAGGCGAAACCCGGTGTCTTTCCGCCCGATTCTCACGTCTATAAGAGTGCAGCCGGTTGCGAGGTCGGTGCATGAGCCTCCACTCCTCTCCTCTCGCTTCCGGCTGACCCTGGAACCAGTTGCCAGCATGCGAAGTGAGCTGCATGTGCAGAATGAGTGGGGCTTTACAGGCTGCGGAAAAACTCTCAAATGCGGCAACAAGCGTCAGGGCACGACTTCAGTCGTGCCGTAAGTTCCGCATAATCAACGGGCCTTTGGGCCCTGCGGGATGTTTTTGGGGTACTCGGTTCAAATCCAGTCCTTTTTCCGCAGCCTGTTTAGCCCCTGAGGTATGCTTTTTGGGAGTTCGACCGAGCGCCAGAGCAGATGCTTGCAGCCGATGGCTGACGGCTCAGAGCTCTCTTCCCGTATGCTGTTGAACAAAGAGGTCGTCATGTCCACGCCGCGCCTGTCCGTCTTCGCTTCGTGCCACCTTGCTGTTGCAGGTTTGTTCCTTGTCCTCGCTGCCCTTGCCGCCGCGCCTCTGCTCCATGCGCAGGCCCCAACGCTTCAGGCCCCATCCCAGCCTCAGCAGCCGGATCAGGCTACGCCCGACTCCGGCGGTCCCGGCGCAGACTCCGGGGTCATCGCTCTGCCCAAAAAGAAAGACCAGCCTGTCGAGGTGATTCCGCCGGCTCCCGCAGCGCCCAAAATCAAGAACCCTGAAGGCATGGCCAACTTCTCCCTGCGCATTGAGGTTCCCGAAGTCACCGTCGACGTGGGTGTGCTTTTGGAAAAAACCGGCCAGTTCGTGCCCAATCTCAAGCCTGGCAACTTCCGCGTCTATGAGGATGGCGTGCCCCAGAAGATCGCCGGATTCAAGCGCGTCGAAGCCCCCATCACAGCCCTGCTGCTGTGCGAGTTTGCCGCTACCAACTACCAGTTCATCTACGACATGCGCAACTCGGCCTGGGCCTTCGCGCAGCAGTTGCGCCCCCAGGACTACGTGGCCATGATGACCTTCGACCTGCGCACGCAGATCGTCACCGACTTCACCCAGGACAAGCGCCAGCTCTACGAGGCCATCAACACCCTGCGCATCCCCGGCTTCAGCGAGCGCAACCTCTTCGATGCCCTCTATGAGGCGGAAGACCGGCTCAATCGGATCCAGGGCCGCAAGTACATCATTCTCATCGCTTCCGGGCGCGATACCTTCTCCAAGCTCACCCTCGACAAGATCATGGCCAAGGTCAAGTCCACGCCCGACATTACCATCTTCACCGTCTCCACCGGCGGCGCTGCCCGCATCATGAGCGAGGGCCGCGGCGGCATGGCCGGCCAAATGCGCGAAATGGATTACCTGCAGGCCGACAACGAGATGAAGACCTTTGCCAAGATCACCGGCGGCATGAGCTTCTTCCCTCGCTTTGCCGGAGAAATGCCCGACATCTTCCAGCAGATCAACCAGACCATCCGCTCCAAGTACCAGATCGTTTACCATCCCTCCAACCCCAAGCAGGACGGCACCTATCGCAAGCTGCGCGTGGAACTGGTGGACGATGAAGGGCAACCCTTGCGCATCCAGGACGAGAAACACAAGCCCCTCAAATACGACATCATTGCGCGCGACGGCTACCGCGCCCGCCAGGAAGTGGAGTAGCCAAAAGACGCGCTCTCACAGCGTGATGCACGAGGATTATGGGAGGGAATTCGCACGGGCTTTATACGCTGCGGAAGAACTTCGTTTGCTACCGGAAATCGTGCCCTGTAACAGGGCACGACTTCAGTCGTGCCGCAAGTGGCTTGAAATCACCGTGGGCTTTAGCCACTGCGGGATGCTCTCTGCCAATTCCACCCGTAGGCCCGAACGTTCACGCGGCCCATTCATTCCCCAACCTCGAGCCAAGCGAATGAGAATTACACCCCCATAAACGCACAACAGCTGGCAACTGCCCTCGGGCAGCCGCCAGCCGTTGCAAAAAATCGCTTGGACGGTGGTTTATTTGAACTGGTTGATGATGTCGTAGATGTAGTACCCGATGACGAATACCGTCATCGCGCCGAGCAGCCACTTGACGACCCGAACCAGGGGCTCGATCTTGTTGACCTTTGCCACGATGGCTGCCTGTTCGTTTTTCACGTTGTCGAATGAATCATCCAGAATGACCTGGTCATCCTCATCGCGAGTCAATCTGGAGCGATACAAATGAAGAACGGCCATCGCTACAACCAGAAGGCCCCAAATCGCCCACATCACCGGAACAATTCCCGTCATAAACCACCTCCAAAAAAACTTTCTGGTCCCAGATACCGGCGGGTCCGTGAAGGAAACGCGGTCTCGTGAGTAGAGGGGCCGTACGGTTGACCATCATATCCCCGTTGAGGGTGCATTGTGGTGACAAAAATCACAGCCTTTCATTCCAGGGCGTTTAATATTTTTAGCCCCGTGAGCAACCCTCCTGGACCGCTCCAAACCGGGCGGCAAACAGCTGCCAATCCTGCGACTTTCCGCCTCCCGGTTGCATCCAATGGGATGAAACCGCGAATCGTACTTGTATCGCTGCCCGCCGAGCGGTACATTTACCATGAACGGCAAGCATTTCACCTCTTGGGAGAATCCATGGCCACATCAACCGTTGCACCCGCACAGGAAACCGAAAAGAAAGCCCCCCTCAACCTGACCCCCCAGGCCATTGCCAAGGTGCGCGAAATCATGGCCACCCAGGATCCAATCCCTGCCGGCTTGCGTATTGGCGTCGTGGGAGGCGGTTGTTCCGGCTTCCAGTACTCCATGGCCTTTGAGAACGCCAGCGGCATGATGGACAAGGTCTTCAAGTTCGACGACCTGCAGGTTTTTGTGGACGCCACCTCGCTCATGTATCTGAACGGTTGCATCGTCGACTATGTGGAGACGCTCGAGGCCGCCGGCTTCAAGTTCGACAATCCCCAGGTCAAGAGCACCTGCGGATGCGGCTCCTCCTTCAGCGTCTAGTTTACTGTGGCTTGGTTCGCGCAAAGGCCCGTCTCCCACCGGGGGGACGGGCCTTTTGTGTTTGAAGTATGGACAGCGGCATGAGCGCTGCGCCGCTCTATTGTTGCGGTGTCGTCGTCGAAGTCGGGGAAGAACTGGCGCCCGAACCGATCGAAGAGCCGCCGAAACTGGACGAGCCTCCGAAACTGGAGCCGCCGACGCCCGTCGTCATGCTGCCTGCCGATTGCCCTCCCGCTCCGGAACTGCTGCTGACCACCGTCCGGTCGGCCAGCGGATCGTAGACGAACTCCCACTCGTTGTAGTGATTCTTCTTCTTGTACACCAGAATCGACTGCTTGGGGCTGTTGGGCGAAAAGCCGATAATGCCCGCGCCGCCGAAGGTCTGTCCCGTTTGCCCGCTCAAGCCCGTTGCCGATGCGGAGGTCGAGCCGGAGCTTGAATCGGTGCCGCCCGTGCCGCCGGACGTACTGCCGGAATCGGTGCCGGTGCCAGTCGTTGTGCCGCTGGCCGAGGTCGTGCCGGTTCCGGAACTGCTCCCTGAACTGCCTGATCCGAACATTGTGCTGCTGCCGGTGGTCGAACTGAGCCCGCTGCCCAATGTCGTCGCGCCCGCGACCCCGTTGCCGCCGCTCGGCCCAATCCCCGCCAGCGTGGAGCCGGCCAGCGGCTGACCAAAGAACCCCATCGCCGTCGGAGCCTTGTTCTGCCCAAACCGCACCGGCTTCCATTCGTCCTTGCCGGTGGTCGGATCAATGTACTTCTTGCGCAGGAAGCGGATATTGCTGGTCTTCACCAGCGCGTCCACGTTGGGCGGGTAGGCGCCGAACTTCTTGTAGTACATCTTGATGGCGCGGGCGTACTGCTTGCCGCGCTGCATCGTCTCCAGTTCGCGGTCCCGCTGAATCTCCTTCTTGATGGCCGGCGCGGCAATCGAAAGCGAGATCATCAGAATCGCCAGCATGAAGATCACCGCCACCAGAATGTAGCCCTCTTCTGTGGGCTTGGTACGGCGGCGGATTGAAATGCGTTTCATCATATTTCCAAAAGACAGGTTCTTTGACTTTTCTCAGGAGGTTAGCTGGGTGCCCCCATGTCCCGATTCTGGGACATGGGAAAGCAGAATACTCAATTCCAAAGTTCGAAATCGGCTGCCAAGCGCTAATTCATCATCAGCGGCAGCGTCTGCGTGTTGTTGTAGCCCAGGTCGGTCACTTGCACGCTGTTCGGCCGGATGGCGTCCACCCGGTAGCGGTGGTTCACAATCTCCCCGAGCCTGGCCACAAAAATGTCTTCCCCGTGGACGAAGAACGCTTGCAGCGCTTTGTCCTTGTTTTGGGAGTAGCCGAAATATTTCAAATCGATGGCCGGCGGCTTGGGCGGTTCAGGCGCGGCCGGGTGGGTCAGAACTGCGTTGGCCCGCGCGCTCTTGGCCGGAGCCTCAATATGCACCGGCGTGGAGTCGGCGGAGAAGATGTTCCTGCCCGAACCCTGATACTCCACCAGCTCGCTCTGCGCCAGCTTGCTGAAGTGCAGCGAAGGGTCGATGCCGGCGTTGGTCAGCTTCTGCGCCTCCGGGTTCGCGGCGGATGGCTTTGCGGCCGCGCTGGTTTGCACCGGCGCCGGTATCGGGCGCGTCGTCGCCGGCGGCCCCGCGAACGTTCCGTAGAGCTGCCAGCCGCCATAGCCGAGAATGAAGGCAAACAGCACCACGACCAGGACAACCTGGCTCTTCTTTTCTGTTCCCAGAGCAAGGGCCATGGCTACTGACCTTCCTTTCCGTCAGGGGAGGGCTTGACTTCGGCTTCGCCGGCTGCCGGCAATCCGCTGGCTGCCGCATCCGCCGGCCGCAGCCAGGTCGAAACTCGCAGCCGCAGGTTCACCAGTCCGCCCTGCTGCCCGGTCAACCCCATGGCCCGGATTACAAAGAACGTCTGGTCGCGCTCCAGGCTGTTCACAAAGCGCATAATCTGCGGATAGCTGCCGCTGATGCCCGCGTCCATCTCGATCTCGGTCAAATCGGCTCCCGCAGGACCCTGGGAGTACTGCACCCGGGACAAACGCACCGGCCCCTTGACCGCCAGTTCGCCAAGGCGCGTGGCAATCGCGGAGTAGCTGGGCGGAACGCGCTTGCCATAAAACGTTTTGATCTGGCTGCGGGACTCCTCCAGGCGCTGGTCCAGTCCGCGCAGCGGAGCGGTTTCCATGTCCAGGGCTTTCAGTTCCACCTGCTTGCCGGCCAGTGCATCGGAAGAGTGCCCGTTGGTTGCGGTCCAGTCCAGGCCCAGCCGGATGGCCATGCCGATAACCAGCACCAGCATCACGCCAAAACCTGCAAAGTGCCACGTAAGCGGAGAGGCCAGGCGCTCCCGCCATGTTGCTGTTGGGCGGATCATCGCGTCGCTCCTGGGTTTGGCTTGGTTCGGTTCGTTCCCGGCTTGGCTATCCCGGTCTTGGCCTGTCTGGCAGCCGGACGGGCTGCAATCGGCGACTCGCCCTCGCCATGTTTAGCATCGGCAGGCGCTTTTGCCGCCCTGCGCTCTCCCGGCGGCGCCGGGTTGTAATCGGCCAGCACATCGAAGTTCACGCGGTTCGAGGCGCTCACCGGCTGTATCTGTTCCCCTGGCCCTCCGGTCGATTCGGAGTTTTCGCCCGCAATCCGGGGCAGCAGAAAGCGCCTCGAGTGCTCCAGGTTCCGCACCAGTTCCACGGCGCGGTCGCGCGGACCAATCACCCGCAGATGCAGCGTGATATGCCCGTCCTTGGCGCGCACCGGCTCCAGGGTCGAAACCTGCACCCCGCCGGGCAGAACGTTTTCCAGGTCTTCCATGGCCAGCGTCCACGAGAATGCCTTCTCGTCGAACAGCTTGTTCAGCGCCTCGGCCTGGACCATCAACTGGGCGTTTTCGGGCAGCTTCATCCGGTCCTGGTATCCCTGCCGCTCCAGCGTAATGCGGGTCAACTCGCCGTCCAGCGAGTGGTCGCGGGCCCGCGCTTCCTCCGCCTTCTGGTGAAACGCGCGCAGCCCCAGCCCCAGGGCGATGGCCAGCAGCGTCAGCACTCCCATGGCGATGCGCAGCCGCTTCATCGCCGGTCCCAGGTCGCTGAAGGGACGGGTTGCAAGATTGAGAGCGATCCTCATGAATTTGCCCCCGCCAGCGCGCCGTTGATTCCGGCAAAGCTCATGTTTCCCAGTGCTGTTGTGGCGCCGGTCGAAGGCTTCGGCGCCAGGTCCAGCACGGTCAGCTCCGCGTCGTCGATCCAGCTCGCGAACTCGCTCGTCTCCAGGTTGCCTGCGTAGTGCACGCGGCTGGGCCGGGCCTGCAGCTTGTCTTCAAAATAGGCGGCGGCCACCGCGATGTCGCGCTGCACCTCTGCGATGCGCCGTTCGGGGTCCTCGGGCAGGTCCAGCGTGCGATAAAGCAGCAGGTCGCGGCCGTTGGTGATCGAGGTAGTCAGCGCCATGCCGTTCAGAGTGGCGGCCAGAATGGCTTCCATGGAATCCACCACCTCCAAAGCCGCCAGGCTGGAGGGCAGCACCGCGCCGGGCTCGTATCCCGCGGCCCGCACCACCGCTTCGTATTCGGCCAGCACCGGGCCGGGAATGACCGCCGCCAGCACCTTGCACTCGGTCTTGGTCTCGGTCAGTATCTGGTAGCTGAGTCCGGCGTGCTCCACATCGAACGGAATCATCTTGCGCAGCCGGAAGCGCAGCATGGAGTAGGCTTCCACCGCCTTGCTCGGCAGGGCGTCGAAGTCCAGCACAAACACCCGCACCACCGAGTCCGGCAGCAGCAGGGTAACAGCCTTGGTGCGCGGCGAAACCTGGCCCAGCGCCGTGCGAATGGCGGTCGCCACGGCCTCCGGCGCATGCAGGTTCGCCTCCGTAATGCTGGGGACCAGCGCTCCGGCCTGGAGCGGCTGAAAGGCGTACACCGGCTGCTGGCCCGCTGCGGCTAGCGATCCGGCCAGCACTCCTTGCGGCGAAAGCTCCACTGCCGCCGGCGGACGCCCGCCTGGCTGGGAACCGGCCTTGCTTGATATCAGACTCATTAGCGCGAAGCCTCGATAAACGTAACCTTGTTGATCTCCTTGAGCGTGGTCAGGCCGCGGCGAACGCGATCGATCGCCGACTCACGCAGAAAGCTCATGCCTTCCGCTCGGGCCAATTTACGAACTTCAGAAGTGGGTTTCTTTTCCAGAATCAACTCGCGGATGGGGTCGGTCAAGTCCAGCAACTCGTGGATGGCGGTGCGCCCATGGTAGCCCGTGCCCCCGCACTCCATGCATCCGGCGCCCTCGCGGAAGCCGAAGCCGCGCCATTCGTCCGGATTCAGGCCGCAGGCCAGCAGCGTGGCGTCGTCGTAGGTCACGGTATGCGCGCAGTGCTCGCAGATGGTGCGCACCAGCCGCTGCGCCAGAATGCAGTTCAGCGCGGAGACAAAGTTGTAAACCTCCACGCCCATGTTCACAAAACGTCCCAGCACATCCACCACGTTGTTGGCGTGGACCGTCGTGAAAACCAGGTGCCCGGTCAGCGCCGAGTTGATGGCGATCTGCGCCGTCTCGTTGTCGCGGATTTCGCCTACCAGAATCTTGTCCGGATCGTGGCGCAGAATGGATCGCAGTCCTCTTGCGAACGTCAGACCCTTCTTCTCGTTCACCGGAATCTGCGTGATGCCCCGGATTTGGTACTCCACCGGGTCCTCAATCGTGATGATCTTGTCTTCGTCGCTCTTGATCTCGTTCAGCGCGGCGT
>CAVZNE010000155.1:0-9394 GCA_963776445.1 Terriglobales bacterium | reverse complement strand
CTATCATTTGCTCGACTTCCAGTTACGTATTGCTGTAAAGGCGAAGTTCAGGTCCTTGCGCGCATCCCATTGCTGCTTGGTGATGCGGAATGCCGAGACGATCATCCCTTCCTGGGTCTGCCCGGGAGCGATGGTCGTCTCCGGCGAGAGCGGCTTGCCGTGCAACGCGGCCAGCTCCGGATAAGCCTGAAACACCCTTTCGAATTCGGCCGGCATGGCCGCATAGCTGGTATGAATGCCGTCATCGAGCGTGGAGTCGGTCATGACGCTGTGCATGAAGAGCGGCTTGTCGCTCTGGTTATGCAGCTTGACCTGGGCAAAGACAATGATCTGGTCGAAGGCCTCTTTGGGCATGGGAGCGCCGTTGGCGTCCAGGCCGGAGGTTTCCACGTGCCTCGGATGGACCCACACCCGTACAATCTCCCCTGTGGCCGCGGGCGGCTTTTGCCCGGCAATCACATAAACAGCAACCGCAATGGTCACCAGCACCGCGGCGATGATGCTGGCCCAAACCACATGGCTGGTTCCCTTGGTGAGTTCTTCACCCAGGGCGGCGTCGTCGATCTCTTCCGGAGAATCCTGATGGAGTAGGCTCATGGCGCCCCTATCTTATCCCGGTTAGCGCAAAGCGGGCCACGAATTCTGCATTTCCTTCTGGATGAGGGTATATTCCGCTGCGAAATGGCACTTTTCGCGTCCGGGATCAGGGCCTGGGCCGCAGCGCCGCCAGAAAATCCTCCGCTTCCCTCGTGTTCAGCACGTCTTCCGGTCCCAGCCAGGCACGGCGCAGTTGGCGAACGCCGTAGTCCATCTTGGCCAGGTGGCGTATGTCGTGGGAGTCGGTGCTGATGACGATCTTGCAGCCTAGTTCCTTGGCCAGGCGCAGGTCGCGGTCGTTCAGGTCCAGCCGTTCGGGAGCGGCGTTGTGCTCCACGGCCACGCCCAGTTCGGCCGCCCGCCGCAACACTTGCCCCATGTCCAAGGCAAAGGGCTCACGGCGCAGCAGCAGCCGCCCGGTGGGATGGCCCAGTATCCGCACGTTGGGATTTTCGATGGCCCGGATCACCCGCGCGGTCATTTCTTCGCGGGGCTGGTCAAAGCGGCTGTGGACGCTGGCGATAACCACTTCCATCTGCGCCAGCACCTCGTCGTCCAGGTCCAGAGAGCCGTCGGCCAGGATGTCCACCTCAATGCCGGTGAAGACGCGGATGCGGCCCTCCATCTGGCTGTCGACTTCGCGGATGCGCCGGATATGTTCCAACGCCCGCTTCTCGTCCAGGCCGTTGGCCATGCCCAGGGCCTGCGAGTGGTCGGTGATGGCGATGTAGCCGTAGCCCAGCGCCAGGGCGGCTTCGGCCATTTCGCGAATGGTGTTGTGGCCGTCGGTGGCGGTGGTGTGCATGTGCACGTCGCCGCGAATATCTACCCTCTCAATAAGTCGAGGAAGGCTGCGGTGCGCAGCACCTTCGATTTCGCCCAGGTTCTCGCGCAGCTCGGGCGGAATCCAGTCCATGCCCAGCGCGGCGTAGACCTCTTCCTCGGTGGCGGCGGCGACTGGGGAGCCGTCGCTGAGCCGGGCCAGCGCCCACTCGCTCAGCGTGTAGCCCATTTTGAGGGCGCGCTGGCGCAGGGCCACGTTGTGGGCCTTGGAGCCGGTGAAGTATTGCAGGGCGGCCCCATAGCTGGCCGCGGGCAGCAGGCGCACGTCCACCTGCAGGCCGTTGCCGAGGTGGAAGCTGACCTTGTTCTCACCTTTTACGATGATGTCGTGGATGCCGGGATAGGCGGCTACGTACTCGACTGCCGCTGCGGTTTGCTCCAGTTCGCAGGCAGGCCCGGTCACCAGCAGATCCAGATCGCCGGCGGTTTCGCGCCCTCGCCGCAGGGAGCCGGCCGGGGTCACTTTCTCGATTCCGTCGAAGGCCAGCAGATACGCGGAGAGGCTTTGGGCGGCTTGCTCGGCCACGTCGATGCGGAAGCGGCCGGCGCTGCGGCGATAGTCTTCTATGCCCTTGCGCAGCTTTTCGATCTGCTTGACGCCCATGCGGGGCAGGCCGGCCAGGCGGCCGTCGTCGATCGCCAGGGCCAGTTCGTCGATGGTGCCGATTTTGGCCGCGTCCCACAGCAGCGCCACGGTCTTGGGACCCATGCCTGGCAGCTTCAGCAATTCCAGCAAACCGTTGCCGTACTTGGCCAGCAATTCCTCGCGCAGGGGCAGGGTGCCGGTTTCGGCGATGGCCTGCAGGTTGGCGGCCATGCCCTTGCCGATGCCGGGAATTTCAAGCAGGCGGGCGGTGTCGGCCGCGGCGTCCATCAGGTCCACCGTGGTCTGCTCCACGGCCTCGGCGGCGCGGCGATAGCTGCGAATGCGAAAACTGTCGCCGCCGTCGATCTCCAGCAGGTCGCCGGTTTCGGCCAGCAAACGGGCCATGGTGGGGTTATCCATCGAAAGAGTCTCCGACTCCAGTATCGGATAAAAGCAGGGATCAGAGAACAGAGATCAGAGAACAGAGATCAGCGTGGAATTGCGCGGTTGTGACAAGCGGGATGAGTTGGAGCGCAGTTCTTCCGCGCCACCTGGCGGTGGTCTTGCGGTTACGCCCGGACTTGCGCGCCGCTAGGCTGCGCTTGTGGCGGTGGCGGTGTCCTTGAAGCGGACAACGGCTTCCGCCTGGGGACCTTTCTGACCTTGGACGATGTCGAATTCCACGTCATCGCCCTCTTTCAGCGTTTTGTACCCGTCCAACTGAATTGCCGAATAATGGACGAATACATCCGGCCCGTCCTCACGTCCGATGAATCCGTAGCCCTTGGCGTTATTGAACCACTTGACCTTCCCTTTGTACTGAGCCACAGGTTCCTGCCTTCCTTGGGTCTTGCTGGGGATACGGCATGCGGGGGAACGCACACCGATACCCCATAAGACGACAAAAACGGCTGAAAGGTTGATCTATTTCTTTTGCGGGGTGTTCACAGGATGGGACGGGCCGGCCCCGGAGGACCGGCCCGCGCCGGAAGAAGCTGGTTGATGGCCTATCTGGCGCGTTTGCCGGCCGTTTGCCGCGCATACAGAAGCACGCTGGTCAGCGTCTTGCCGTCCAGAATCGCTCCCTTGGCGATCATCTTGAGCACCTCGGAAAGCTTGACCAGCCGCAGTTCGATGTTCTCGTCGGACTCCGGATGGGCATCGCCCGCCACCAGGCCCTCGGCCAGGAAGACCTTCATCGATTCGCCCAGAAAACCGGGGCTGGCAAAGTACTCCACCAGCGGCTTCCACTTCTTTGCCACGTAGCCGGTCTCTTCCGCCAGTTCGCGCTTGGCGCCTGCCAGAGCGTCTTCGCCCTCTTCCAGCTTGCCCGCCGGCAGCTCCCACAGGAACTGGTTGGCGGCATGACGGTACTGCCGCTCCACCACGATCCAGGGATCTTTTTTGCTTTTGCTGCTGTCTACGGCCAGGATGACCACGCTGCCGTTGTGGCGGATGATGTCGCGGACATTTTCCGCGCCGCCCGGCTCAATGAGCCGATCGCGCACGATCTTGAAAAGCGGCCCCTCAAAGACCACTTCGGAACTGAGGATTTGCGCCTTCTCCTCAACCGCTGCCAAGGGGGCCTTGGCGGCCTTCTTCGGCTTGGCAGCCTTGCTTACCTTCGGCTTCAAGGCCTTGGCCGCCTTTTGGGCTTTGGGCTTTACGGCCTTCGCCGTCGCGGGCTTGATGGCTTTTGTGGCCTTTGCTTTCTTGGGCGCGGCGGCTTTTACAGCCTTATCTTTCTTGGGCATTTGTTTCTCTCTCCTCCGGGCGCAATCAGGCGCGCTCACAGAAAAAGTATACGCACAGATCGGAACCGCGCCTGTGCTGTGCTGCTCTTGTGCATCGATTCCGCCCGGCGTGGCATCCTTAAGAGAACAGGATTCCAATTCCGCATGCGCGCGGGGACTCCCTCCCGAGGCGAATGAATCAGAAGTGAGCAAGCCGCTGAACGCTGACTGTTATCCCATTTCCATGGTGCCGGGCTTGACCCGGCTGTACCTGGACTACTGCGCCGGCAGTTCGGCAGCGCGGCCGTTCTACGCCGTCTTGCCGCCTGACAGCAGTTGGCAGGCGCGTCCTCCCGTGCCGGCGCATTGGCCGGAACTGGTGGCGCAACTGGCGGAGCAGAATCCCTCCGCGGCTGCCGCGCCCGCTCTTGCGGCTCTCCGCCAGGGCGCAGGTGTGGCAGTGACCGGCCAGCAGGTGGGCCTGTTCGGAGGGCAGTTGTATACGCCCTTCAAGGCTGGCACCGTTCTGGCTCGCGCGCGGGAAGCCACCGCGGCGGGCCGTCCCCACGCCGCCATCTTCTGGATGGCCAGCGAAGATCACGACTTTGCCGAGATCAACCATGTCGTCTTTCCGGCTCGCCGCGAACTGCGCAAGCTGACCTATACAACAGCGCCCGCGGTTCCTGTTCCGGTGGGCGGCATCGTTCTGGACGATTCGATCACTCCGCTAGTGGAGCAGGCCTGGGAACTGCTGGGCTCCTCCGACGCCATGGAGGCATTGGCCGCCGCCTACAAACCCGGCCAGACCTTCGCGCAGGCATTTGCGTCGTTCTATTCCCGGGCTTTTGCCGCTCAGGGTCTGCTGATTCTGGATGCCGGAGGCCGCGCGATCCACCGCATGGGCGCGCCGGTGCTGCGCGCCGGGATTGAACGCGCCGACGAACTGCACGCGGCCCTGCTGGAGAGGAACCGCGAACTGGCTGCCGCGGGCTATCACGCCCAGGTGGCCGTCACGGCCGAGTCCAGCCTGCTGTTTCTGATTGATGAAGACACCGGCGCGCGCCTGGCGCTGAAGCGGGTCGCTCCCAGCGCCCAGGAGCCGCAAGGCCTGTGGCTGGCCGGCCGGCAGACGTATTCCACTGCCGATTTGCTGGGCATTCTGGAAGCCGAGCCGGAACGCATTTCGCCCTCGGCCCTGCTGCGCATCGTGTTTCAGGATTACCTGCTGTCGAGTTCGGTGACCGTTGGCGGCCCGGCCGAGTTGGCCTACTTTGCCCAATCCGCCGTTCTGTTCGAGCGCATTCTGGGCCGGGTGACTCCGGTGCAGTCGCGCTTTTCCGCGACTCTGGTGGAGCCGGCCATCGGCGAAATGCTCAAGCAGAACGGGCTCACGCTGGAGCGGGTGATCGCAGAAAATCCCTCCTCGCTGGCGCAAATTCTGGCCGCCCGCGTAATGCCCGTTGAAGGCCAGCAAAAGCTGGCCGCCGCGGGCACGGCGCTGGACGCCGAGCTTTCCACTCTGCTGGACTGGATGCACTCGCTGGATTCCGGTCTGGGCCGCTCGGCGGATACGGCGGCCAGCAAGATGCGCTACCAGATGAACCGGCTGCGCAGGCTGGCGGGCAATTTCCAGTTGCAGCGCGAAGCTTCGCTGGGTCGGCATGCCGAGGCGATATGCCAGTCGCTTTATCCTCGTGGAACTCTCCAGGAGCGGCTGCACGGAGCGGCCTACTACATGGCGCGCTACGGCTTTGAACTGAACGAGCAGATCACCGCGCAGGCCGTCCGTCCCTGCCCGGGCCATACGGCGATGTGGCTATAATCCTCTCCAGAAGCGGGGAGGATTTCAAGTGAAACAGTTCTTTGCTTTTCTGGCTTTGGGATTGCTGGCTTGCCCGGGGTCCCAGGCGCAAAAACAGCCGTGCGCAACGGCCGGCGAGAACAACGCCTTTCTCGGCATCCAGACAGTTCGCCTGTGGCCCGGAGACGCTCCTGAAGCCAAGGGCAAGGCCTGCGAAGACACGCCCACTCTGACCATCTTCGAACCGCAAAGGGGCCATGCCAACGGCTCCGCCGTGGTGATTTTGCCGGGCGGAGCGTATGCCCACCTGGCGGGCAACCTGGAGGGCCGGCAGGTGGCCGACTGGTTCACCGCGCGCGGTTTTCACGCCTTTGTGCTGAGCTACCGGCTCACGTCGAACGGCTACCTTCTGCCGGTGCCGCTGATTGATGCTCGGCGCGCCATCCAGACGGTGCGGGCGCGGGCCAGGGACTACCTCATCGCTCCCGATCGCATTGCCATCATCGGCTTCTCCGCCGGCGGCCACCTGGCGGCCCTCTCCGCCACCCAGTTTGTCGCCGGCAAGCCGGACGCGGAGGACCCCATCGACAGAGTCTCCAGCCGGCCGGATTATCTGGTTCTCGGCTACCCCTGGATCGGCGCCATCTCCAGCGATACCTCGCACCTGAGCTACTGCAAGCTGTTCAACGTGATGGACCGCTGCGAGGCGCTGCGTGCTGCGTACTCTCCGGACCTTTTTGTCACGAAAGACACGCCGCCCACCTTCTGGTTTCACACCTTCAACGACCAGACGGTTCCGGTGGAGCAGGGGCTGCGCTTCTATGAGGCGCTGGTCAAGGCCGGCGTGCCTGCTGAGGCCCACATCTTTGCCAACGGGCCGCACGGCACCGGCCTGGGCAAGGGCGACGCGGCCCTGGATCAGTGGCCCAACCTGCTGGAGATTTGGCTTCGTGCCCAGGGGCTGCTGGCCGTGGACAAGTCAGTCGCCAACCCGCCGGTGTCGGCTGCAAAGTAGACCCAGTCGGCCTGAAATGTTTTAGTCTGAATGTTGATGAGCTTCCAGCAATACTGGCATCAAGTGTCAGGGCACGACTTTAGTCGTGCCGCAAACGCGACAATCTTGACTCCGGCTTTAGCCGCTGCGGAAATGCAAATAGTTGAAAGCAAGAACCGCAGGGGCTAAAGCCCAACATAATTTTGCTGCTTTTTCGGCACGACTAAAGTCGTGCCCTGACGCTTTTCGCAGTCTCAATTGAATTCTGCAAGAGACTCTAAGTTTGAATCCCGGTTGTAGCCGGGCGTCATTCCGTCATTCTGTCTTCCTATTCCGTCCATGAACCCCTCGGCTTCGGAGGGGTTCTCATTCTGTTTCCGAGTCCTGGAGGATACCCGCTCATGAAAGCTGCTCATCGGCTCGCCGTCTGCACGCTGGTTGCCCTGACCCTGTTGTTCCTCAATCCCTTCGCCTCCGCGCAGGAGACGCGTCCCCCCGCGCAGTCAGCCGCGGCAGGCGCGGAGCAGCATAAAGACAGCGAGAAGGAAGCGACGCCCATCCCGCCGGAAAAGGCCGTCACCACCCGTCACGAGATGACGCTGGGCGGCAAGACGCTCAAGTACACCGCCACCGCCGGCACCCTGCTCATCCGCGACGATGAAGACAAGCCCAACGGCAGCATCTTCTACGTGGCCTATACGCTGGACGGCGCGGAGCGCCAAGGCGCGGCCGCTGAGTTTTCTTTACAACGGCGGTCCCGGCTCGGCTTCCCTGTGGTTGCACATGGGGTCGTTTTCGCCGGTGCGCATCGCGACCGACAGCCCCAACCCCACCGCCGGGCCGCCCTTCAAGCTGGTGCCCAACGAGTACTCGCTGCTCGACAAGAGCGACCTGGTCTTCATCGACGCGCCTCTGACCGGCTACTCGCGCGTCGTGGGCAAGGGAACCGCCAAGGACTTCAACGGCGTCGACCAGGATCTGCGCGCATTCGATCGCTTCATCCTCCGCTACCTCACCGTCAACCAGCGCTGGAATTCGCCCAAGTTCCTGATCGGCGAGTCCTACGGCACCACGCGCTCCGCTGCCCTGGCCGATATGCTGGGCAACGACGGCGTGCAACTGAACGGCGTGGTGTCTGATCTCGTCGATTCTGAACTACGGCATCCGCTCGGGCGGCTACGACACGCTTTACATCTCCAACCTGCCCAGCTATGCGGCGGCGGCCTGGTACTTCAACAAGATTCCCAACAAGCCGGCCGATGTGGCGGCGTGGGTGGAGCAGGCGCGCGTGTTTGCCGCCGGGCCCTATGCGCAGGCGCTGTTTGCCGGGCACAACCTGCCCGCGGCCCAACTGGACACGGTGGCCAAAGAGATGAGCCGGTTGACGGGCCTGAGCGTGGAATATGTGAAAGAAGCCAACCTGCGGGTCTCGCCCACGCGCTTCCGCAAGGAAGTGCTGCGCGACGATTCCCGCACCCTGGGCCGGTACGACATGCGCTTCGAGGGTGTGGACGTGGATGCAGCGGGAGAAATGCCCAGCTACGACGCTTCCGATACCGGCATCAGCGGAGCCTTTGTGGCCGCATTCCACGACTACACGGAGCGGGAATTGAAGTACGAGACCACCGACACCTACCGGCCCAGCTCCAACTCCATCGGCCAGTGGGACTGGAAGCACAAGCCCACCAGCGGCGGGCCCGGCATGGGCGGCGGAGAGCAGTCGCAGCCCTATGTGGCAGCGGACCTGGCCAGCGCGATTCGCAAGAATCCGCACCTGAAGGTCTTTTCGGCCAACGGTTACTTCGATCTGGCAACGCCGTTTTTTGCCACCGAGTACGACTTGTCGCACATGCAACTGGATCCCAGCCTGCGGGGCAACGTGCAGTTCGGCTACTACCCCTCGGGCCACATGATCTATCTCAACGTCGACTCGCTGCACCAGTTGAAGGACGATCTGGCGGGATTCATCACCAAGTCAGTCAATTAGCGGAAGGCAGTCTGCATTTGGGAACAGGTTCTTTTTTGGAAAAGGCGCGGGTTGCTCCGCGCCTTTTCTTTGATCTGAAATGGGAGCGATGGAGCCGGGCCGCAGGCGTGACCGAAGAGGCGAAAAGCGGTGAGCTTATCGCGGAATCCTCCAACAAAATACCCCTGAAAAGGAAGAAGCGGGCTACCGGCTTCGGGAGTGGAAGGACTTCCCGGAACCGGCTGCCCGCTGGACCCTGGACCGGGTCTAGGTGGTACTGTTAGTTTAGCCTTGTTCCCGCGCAAATCAAGGGAATTTTTTCGCGTACGATCCAAACCGTGACCGCAGTCACAGGAGCCCGCCGGATCGGCCTCGTATCGTTGACTTAGTGAGCAGCCCCTGTTACAAAAAAGCTGTTGCTCTATGCATTAAAGACCAAGTTCCACAACCTGGACGACCGGTACCTGCATGCAAGAAATCATTCAACAAGTCGAAGCACTTTTTCTTGGCTCCGTGCCCACGGTACTGCTGTTCATCGTGCTGGTTCTGGCCTATCAATTTCTGGTGCAGGGTCCTCTGACCGCCACGCTGAAACAGCGCCGCGCCCGCACCGAAGGGGCCATCGAGGACGCGCAAAAAGCCATTGCCCTTGCAGAAGAGCGCGCGGCAGAGTACGCAGCCTCGCTGCGCCAGGCGCGTTCCGAGGTCTACAAAATCCGCGAACAGCGCGTGAAGCATTGGAGCGCTGAGCGCGACGCTGCTCTCGACGCCGCCCGCAAGGTGGCCGCGCTCAAGGTGAGCCAGGCCAAGGCCGAGTTGGAAGCCGAGGCGGCACTCGCCCGGCAAACGATTCAGGCTTCCGCCGGGGAGTTGG
>CAVZNE010000154.1:0-7364 GCA_963776445.1 Terriglobales bacterium | reverse complement strand
AGTGGCGCGGAGATCGCGCGTTTGGCAAGTTTGCGCGGATCGAGCGGTAAGAGGCTGTGACGCTCAGCCGTCACAGCGGTGACAAGATACGTGCGGGTTTCTTGGGGCGCATGTCTCCCCGTCTTCAGTGGCCTGAAGGCTCCTGTTCCCTCCGTCTCTGTTTATGGACCTGAAGGCCCATACTCCCTCCATCATATCTGTGGTACAAAACAAAAGAGCCGCAGCCCCTTCCAAGGCTGCGGCTCTTTTTGGCTAACTTTCAGCCAAGCATTCACTCGTCCAACACTTACATGTCCTTGACGCCTTCGACGAAGGCTTTGAGCTTGCGGCTGCGGGACGGGTGGCGGAGTTTGCGCAGGGCCTTGGCTTCGATTTGGCGGATGCGCTCGCGCGTTACCTGGAAGCTTTGACCTACTTCTTCCAGGGTGTGTTCGGAGCCGTCTTCGAGGCCGAAGCGCATCTTGATGACGCGCTCTTCGCGAGGAGTAAGGGTGCGCAGAACCTGCGAGGTGTACTCCTTGAGGTTGACGCTGATGACCGCTTCGGACGGGGAAACCGCCTGACGATCTTCAATGAAGTCGCCCAAGTGGGAGTCTTCTTCTTCGCCGATGGGGGTTTCAAGCGAGATGGGCTCCTGCGCGATCTTGAGCACCTTGCGCACCTTGGCCACCGGGATGTCCATGCGCTTGGCGATTTCCTCACTGGAAGGCTCGCGGCCCAGTTCCTGCACCAGCTGGCGGCTGGTGCGGATCAGCTTGTTGATGGTCTCGATCATGTGGACAGGAATTCGAATGGTCCGGGCCTGATCGGCGATGGCGCGGGTGATGGCCTGGCGAATCCACCAGGTGGCATAGGTCGAGAACTTGTAGCCGCGGCGGTATTCGAACTTGTCCACCGCCTTCATCAGGCCGATATTGCCTTCCTGAATGAGGTCGAGGAACTGGAGTCCGCGGTTGGTGTACTTTTTGGCGATGGAGACGACCAGGCGGAGATTGGCTTCAATGAGCTCGCGCTTGGCCTGCTCGGCGTCCATGTCGCCCTGGATCATTTCGCGCTGGGTGCGCTTGAGCTCGGCAATGTTGACGCCTGCGTCGGACTCGGTCTTTTCGAGGTCGATTTTGCAGTTCTTCTGCTGGCGGCGGTATTCCTTTTTGAGTTCCTCGCTCTTGCTGGACTCGTGTTTCTGTTCGAGCGAGCGAATCTGCCGCTCCAGGGTGCGCATGGTGTCGACGGTCTTGTTGACCTTGTCGAGCAGGCGCTTTTTTTCCAGAGCCGTGTACTTGAGTTCGCGGACGATGCGCGAGATGAGCACCTTTTCGCGGGCGATGAGCCAGCGGGCGTGGCGCGCGTCTTTGGGCTTGATTTTGGTCGCCGGAACGGCGGCGGTGGTCGCGGTGGCGGCGGCGGCCGGAGCGCCCTGCTTGTCTTCCAGCGCGGAAATCTTCTTCTGGTGCTTGATCAGAGAATCAATCTTGACCACCGTGGACTTGACGCGGGACTGCACCACCTCTTCGGTGAGCTCCTCTTCGTCGAAAACCACGACTTCCTTGACGTTGCGGACGCCGCGCTTGAGATCTTCGCCGAGGGCCACAATCTCGCGAATCACGATGGGCGAACGGGAAAGCGCCTTCATGACGCGGAGCTGGCCGCGCTCAATACGCTTGGCAATTTCGACCTCGCCCTCGCGGGTGAGCAGGGGCACGGTGCCCATTTCGCGCAGGTACATGCGGACCGGGTCGTTGGTCTTTTCCAGCGTGCCAGGGGTCAGGTCAAGCTCGACGTCTTCGCCGTCACCCAGTTCGAAGTCCTTGTCGTGGCCAAACTTGGGGGCGTCCAGCAGGTCAATGCCCTGGGTGCCAATCGTGGTAATCAGGTCGTCCAGGTCATCGCCGGAGCCAATCTCTTCCGGCAGCATGTCGTTCACGTCGCCGTAGGTGAGATAGCCCTTTTCCTTGCCAACCTCAATGATGCCGTCGATGTCGTGGTCGAACTTTTCGTCAATCGCCAAAATATTCCTACTCTCTTCAGCAGGCCCAGGGAACCTGTGTCCTGCTTGGATTCATACAGGGTCGCCGCTCCCCGATGGCCGCGTCGACTCGAATGCTGTGTTCTCAGGGACCGTTCCTCCCTGGTCATACGATGCACAAAACAGATGCAGCGCTGTTTTGCGCAACGATGCGTGGCTCGGCCCGTAGTGCGAAAAAAAGATTTCCGCTCGGAAATCTCCGCGCACAAGCAGACACGAACCTGCGGTCACCCGCAAAAATGAAGCGGTTTCAGGTAGTTGCTCGGAACAGGATGGCAGCGCATCAGGTTTCGCCTGGGTCGCCCGCGAGCCGCAGCTCATGTATGGGGCAATGGGGCGCGCATCCTCACAGAGATCAGTAGAATACCACATTCCGACGCCTCTTCGCCAGCACAAGTGCTCGTGGAAGTAGCGTTGCCGGCGGCCCGTTACAGACCTGAATCGGGAAAATTGGCCCGCCAACCAATTCCCTCCGTTATTTTGACGCGATTGAAATGAATTCGATGCAAGTTTCCACAGGGGCGCGCGGGCTGTGGAGGGGCGGCATCAGGAGACCGCGGTCTCCTCAAGCAGAGTCTTCAAATCCCTCTTCCCGTGGAGTACTGCGATCACCTGCAATGGCTTGATGTCGGGACGGTAGACCACGATGAAGTTGGGGAAGCGCGTTACCGTCCAAAACCGAACCGGAAGAAGGGTAATTTCGCTTCGTTTGGAGCCCAGTAGGGGATGCCGGGCAAGGCTGTTGCACGCCAAGATAATGGCTGATTCCACACGGTTGGCCGCGTCCACATTGTCTTCTGCGATGTAGTCCCAGATGTCGCCAAGATCGCTGAGCGCTCGCGGGGTGAGTTGAAAGGGCGTGGGCATCTCTCAGGCGATGCGCCGATTTGCGCGGCGGTCCTGCAGCATTTTGATCGCCTCATCGGCATCCACAAGCTCTCCCCGTTCCGCCTGGGCAAAGCCCTCTTCGATCTGGGCAGCGAGATCCGCACGATTGGCCAGCATCCAATCCTCATTCCGAAACTGCTCGCGAATCAGATCAAAGGCCTGGTCGAGCACTTCTTCCGGGCTCATGCCGGACCGGGCGGCCCGATCGAGTATTTTTTGTTGTTCGGGTTTGATTTCGAGGATCATGGCGCGCTCCAGTGGGCGAAGGCTCGTATGGGCTGGATTATACCCGCTACCGCGGCTGATGCAACTGGCGCAGCACGCGGTCCAGTTCGAGCTTTTGCTGGGTGAGGACGGCCAGTTCGGCAAAGTCGCCGCGGCGCTCGGCCTCGGCGATCAGGGCGCGCAGGTCGCGCTGGCGGTTCTCAATGCCCCGCTCCTTGATCTCCTGGATGGCGCTGAGGACCTCGTTCTCCGTGGGGGGCTTGACCTCGGCCAGCAGCGTTTCGGCCAGCAGGGCGCGCTGCGACTGGTCCTCAATCACGTTCATGGGGTCGTTGGCCTGACGCCGGGCCAGCGCCTGCATGGCCGGAAACGCCCGCAGATGCTGAAACTTGTCGGGCTGGCGCTCGATGGCGTCGGAAGCCGCCCGCCGCGCCTCCTCGTCCGCCGGGTCGTCGATGGCCAGGGCGCGCAACAGCACCCGCTCCACTTCGCTCAGCGAACTGGTCCGCATCTCCACGTGATCCTGCCGCCTGAGCGCCGCCTGGCGCAGTTCCTCCCGCAGCACGGCGGAGTCGATGCCCAGCTTTTGCGCGGCGTCGGCGGCGAACTGGTCACGGGAGAGCTTTTGGGGCATGCGGCGGATGTGGGGCAGCAGGTAGTTCATGGCCTTGACCTTCTGCTCGGAGCTTTGGCCGGGGAACATTTGCCGGGCGCGCTCGATCAGGAAATCCGCCTGGCTGCGCGCGCCGCGCAAGGCCGCCGTGTAGGCCTCGACGCCCCGCTCGCGGATGTAGCGGTCGGGGTCGAGGCCGTCGTCGAGAGTGACGATCTTGATGGTGAAGCCCTCTTCGGTGAGCAGGGCAACCGTTTTGGCGGCGGCGTTTGCGCCGGCGGCGTCGGGGTCGAAGTTGGCGACTACCTGCGAGGTGTGGCGGCGCAACAGGGCCACCTGCTGCTCGGTAAAGGCGGTTCCGCTGGTGGCGATCACGTTCTGTATCCCGCGCAGAAAGACGGAGATGCAGTCCATTTGGCCCTCGACCAGCAGGGCAAACTCCATCTGCCGGATGGCGGTGCGGGCCTTGTCCAGGTTGAACAGCACCTGGCCCTTGGAGTAGAGCGGCGTCTCTGGCGAGTTGATGTACTTGGGGCCGGCCTTGTCGCCCGTCTCCAGGGTGCGCGCGGTGAAGGCGATCACCCGGCCGCTCTCGTTGGCGATGGGAAACATGACCCGCTTGCGGAAGCGGTCGTAGAGGGGGCCCAGGCTGCCGTCGCCCTGCTCCTTGGAGCTGAACAGGCCGCTGAGCCGCAGCGTCTCCTGGTCGGCCATGCCGCTGAGCCGTTCGCGCAGGGCGTTGAAGCTGTCGGGCGAGTAGCCGATGCGGAAAGCCTTGACGCCCTCGGCGGTCAGGCCGCGGCCGGCCAGGTACTCCCGCGCCACGGAGCCTTCGGGGCCACGCAACTGCTCCTGAAACCAGGAGGTTGCGGCCTCGTGCAGCTCCAGTAGCTTGGCCCGCTGGCGCGCTCCGGCGGCTTCCTCGGGAGAGGAGAACTCCCGCTTGGGCAGCGGAATGCCGCACTTTTGCGCCACAATCCGCACCGCCTCGGGAAAGCCCACGTTCTCAATTTTGCCCACAAAGCTGAACACGTCGCCGGAAACGCCGCAGCCGAAGCAGTGATAGAACTGGCGCACCGCGTGGACGGAAAACGACGGCGACTTTTCCTTGTGGAACGGGCACAGCCCGGTGTAGTTCTGCGCGCCCGCCTTGCGCAGGCGGATGTACCCCTCGATCACCTTGACGATGTCGGCCTGCTGCTTGACGGTTTGGGCAAAGTCGCTCATGGGGTCTGTATTGAGGATAAGGCCGCAGCTTCAAACGGCGCATTCGCAAACGCAATATCGAACCACGTTGACAAGTGTTAAGCTACAGGCTACGATACGGCTGATGAAAATAAGGAACTTCGTCCATAAGGGCTTGATGAAGCTCTACGAAGAAGACAGCGTGAAGGGGGTTCCGCCCGATACGGTGGACAAGCTCCGCAAAATGCTCGCTTTTCTGGACGAAATGGACAGCCTCGACGAACTTCGAATGCTCCCGTCGTGGAAGGCGCATCGGTTGACAGGCGACCGCAAAGGTACGTGGAGCTTGAGTGTCACCGCAAATCGGCTCTTGACTTTTCATATGGATGCCGCCGAACGCGAAATCTGCGACTTGAACTTAGAGGATTACCACTGAGACCGAAGGAGAAGATGCCATGCCGATGAAGAACCCACCCCACCCAGGAGATTTCATTCGGACTGAAATCATCGCCCCGGCAGGCCTGTCTGTAACGGCGGCAGCGGCGGCGCTGGGGGTTTCCCGGCCCGCGTTGTCCAGCTTGCTGAACGGCAAGGCTGGTCTTTCCGGAGATATGGCGCTTCGCATTGAAAAGGCCTTCGGCGTCAGGATGGATACTCTGATGCGGATGCAATCCTCTTTTGACATTGCACAGACGCGCAAGCGCGAGAAGGCAATCCATGTGCAGCAGATCCTGCCTGCCACCACGGGGTTTATCGCCGGCATGTCCGCGACCGTCTCCATTCCGCAACGCGAGAAGACTGTGCGTATGCAGAAGGCTTCCCTGCCGATGACCGACCAAGAGGATATTCTGATCTCCGAGTCGCGCCGGAATGAAGAGAGTATCCCGATCGAGAAGGTCAAAGCGAAACTCATTCGGAACGGCAGACTGCGTGCATGAATCTCGCGTCCCTCCATGTGGCCCGGGGTCTTTTTTCATGGAGTGGATTTCGTTATCCTAGGCGAATGTCCTTTCCCATTAAAGTTTGCGTTGTCTGTCAGGAAGAATTTGAACTCAAGCCGAACAAGCCCGGCTTCGCCAACCGCTGTCCTTCGTGCAGCGAGCCCGAAGAGACCGGCCCCTCCACTGCTCCCCTCAGCGCCGAAGAGCGCCAGGCGGAGGCGGAAGCCAACGAAGCGCGGAGAAAAGCGATTCGCGATTTGCTCTATCGCGGGGACAGCTAACCGACCCTTTTTCACAGCGCAAAACACGTCGAAAAGCGAAAGTCAGCCGGTCGCAACCGGCAATCCCTCTCCGCACCGTTCCACTATCACTTGACGAGCGTTCGCCTTAGGCGCGCGGCCCCATGCGCGCCAGGCGGGGGACGGCGATCAGGGTGACGGCAAACAGGAAGATCGAGGCGGCGATGAACTCCAGGTGGCCGTGGCGCAGGTCTTCCAGCACCAGCTTGGCCGCGGCCAGCACCAGGGTGGCGTAGCCAATGCGGGTCAGCTCCATGCGCCGCCAGTGCGCGCCGCTGTAGGCCAGGGCCAGGGCCGCCAAACAGAGAATCAAGGTCCGGATGAAGGCCACGTGATGTGCGCCGAGGGTTAGGCCCAGGGCCGTGAGGCCCGCCAGTCCCTGCACCAGCAGCGCCGCCGTGCCGCCCAGCGCCAGCGACACGGAAACCAGATGAAGCAGTTGCTGCTGCCAGCGCTCTGCGGCGCAGGACTTTTTGGCGGCATAGCAGACGACTGCACTGGCCGAGACCAGGCAGATGCTCCATCCGGGCGCGCCGGGCAAATCTCCAGCCAGGGCGCGGAACACATAATTCAGCAGACCGGCGGCCCCCGCAGCGGCCACGAGATAGACGAGGCCGTGGAACTCCAGCGTTTGCCGCTTGAGCCGGACGCCCAGAACAGTCGCCATGACCGCGGCCACGGCGAGGCCCGTCGCGATATATACCGGTTGCAGGCTGAGCAGGCTGCCGCCCAGGAATAGCGCCGCGCTCCATGCGCCAAAAGCCTGGTAATTGCGCCGCTCCGGTACGTGGTCGAAAAAGACAAAGGTGGCCGCATAGGTTGCGCCCGACAGCACCAGGCACAGGCCGCCCAGCAGGGCTGGGCCGCGCGGCACAAAGTAGACCAGACTGCTGGCCGCCAGCAGGAACGCGTCGATCTGGCGATCACCGTCCCGACCCGTATCACTGCGTTCCCGAATGTGCTGGATGATACAGACACGAACAGTGCGGGATTTATCTCACCATAGCCCTCGTTTGCCGGGATTGTTATGGTCTTTTGTTCGCCCAGGCTCATTCCGACAACGCCATCGTCGAAGCCCTTGATCAACTGACCAGAGCCGACAGTGAATTGCAGGGGGCGTCTTTCCGATGTTTGAGTCAAAAACAGTCCCGTTCGTAAAAGTTCCAGTGTAACTGACGTTGATCGTA
>CAVZNE010000153.1:0-10212 GCA_963776445.1 Terriglobales bacterium | reverse complement strand
CCCCGAAATCCCGCCGATGATCATGCCGAAGCTGAACGACGAGCAGGATGAAGAAGACGATGCCGATGGAAAGCGAAATTTGCGAGCCGTAAAGCAGCCGCGAAAGAACATCCCGCCCGAATTGGTCGGTGCCGAGCAGATAAACCGGGTATTGGTCGTCACCGGTGCCGAACAGGTGTATAGTGGCCGGAATCAGGCCGAACAATTTGTATTTTTCGCCGGGCACAAAGAAATGGATTGGCCTGGCTTTATTCGGGACGGCGCGATAATTGAAATCGCCCGGCAGCGAGTAACAAGTCAGCGAAAATGCCCCGGCTTGGCGGGGCATTTTCTGTTCGCGGAGTTATCGGAGCTAGCGATCATCCGCGGAAATATTGACATCTCGAAGTGCATCCTTCACGCTGGTAATCCATGAAGAAAGTCGCATTTGACGTTACCCGTAAGCCTGAGAGCCTGATCCGCATGAACGCGAAGACCGACCGATTCCGCAGGACAATGCCGCGCAGACGGTTATCCTTCCCTGCACTTGCTCTCTTTCTGCTTTCATGCCCGATGCTCACATTTGCCCAGACTGCAACCGTGACGTTTTACACGCCTTTCGTAACGGCATCCCATCTGGTGCGGCAGTTCACCGGGCTTGGTAAAACTGCCCCGGCTTTGGGGAGAATCTACGACGGCGAGCACACACTTGCACAAATCGTGCCAAACCGGTTCGTAACATTCCTGCTGCCTGCGGGACAGCACACGTTCTCTGCCATGGCCCAGGTCCCGAGACGCCCGGACAAGGACCACATGGTCAACGTTGAATTGAAAGCCGGGGAACATTATTACTTCCGGCTGACGAACCGGAACAAGACCTTCCTGATCGAGACGGACCTGGCAGCGGTGGATTGCGCTACCGCAGCGGCAGAAAGCATGAAGTCCCTGCCCCTGGACCCGAAAGAAGTTTCGGAGGATATGCGGAGCCTGCTCAGTCCGGCGAGTACATTGCCGGCCTGTCCGTAAATCGACAACCCTGCATTGTCTATTCCTGTTTCGCTACTTCCCTGCCGGCGCGGGCAAGCCGACCTCTGCCGCCGGGAGCAGCGTGTGCGTGTTCCACCAGCGATCGACGACCTGGTTCCAGCGATCGCCGCGGCCGATCCACAGTTGCGTTGCCTGGTCGTAGCGGGCCAGGTTGTTCTGGAGCCAGTAGGGCCGGTTGTCGCGCAGCCATGCCTGTTGGTAGAGATCGCGCAAAAGGGCGTAACCATCGCGCATGTCCTGGAGGCGGCCATTGTTTGAGCCGATGGTCTCCAGCATTACCTCGACCTCGCCCCAGCGGCTTTTGTCGGCGGCCAGCGCCTGCGCCTGCGTGTAAAGCGCAACGCACTCGTCGGCGGTCTGGAATTTGAAGCCGAGAAAATCGATGCGGCGCGCACCCAGTTCGAGAGCGTCGAGGGCCTCTTGATTTTCCAACTTGCCCGCGGCCCGCGCTTCGGCCACGAGAGCGATGGCGCGCTCGGCGTGCAAGCGAACTTCACTCAAGGAAGGACGCAATTTGGCCGCCACGCGCTGGCCTTCGGGCGAAAAGGGATCGAGCCAGAAATAACTGTCCTGTGCGTCGTACAGGCCAGCTTTCCTGAGCACGGCATGGACGGCCATCAGCTCGCGCTGGGCCTGACTGATTTTGCCCGTCAGATCGCGGTGAAAGGCCAAGCCAAAAGACTGAACGAAGTTCTCTTCGGAGCTTTCGCCCGCCTGCCAGCCGGCCGCCGCGCCAAACAGAACACCGAACCAGTTTTCGTCGAAGATGCCCTCGCCGTCGTCGTTCCACACGGTGTTGAGCAGGCCTTTTGCGCCCAGCTTTTGGCCGTCGCGCACAAAGGCGCGAATGTTGCCCAAGGCCTCGTTGTTGTTGGGATAGAGGCGATTCCAGTTGTTCACGCCCGAAGCCACCCAGGTTTCCAAACCGGCATTGGTGAAGGGTAGGATGAGCGGCGTGAAGTCCGGCTCTGCATCGTAGCGCCAGGGCACGGCGATCATGTCCTTGGGCAGCGTGCCGACCAGGCTGGGCGATTTGACGGCGATGTCGCCCCAGAAAAGCAGTTGTTTGTGGTTGGGCGCGAGGGTGGTGTGGATCTGCTTGAGGAAGTCCAGGTAGACGGCGTCGAGGCCGCGCTGTGTGACCGCGTCGCGCGTCTTGCCCAGGCCCAGCTCGAAGGTTTCATCCGCGCCGATGTGTGCGTACGGGCCGGGAAAAACCTTGGCCAGTTCCGCGAACCAACTGCCGATCAGGGGCAGCGTGGCGGCATCGCCGGGAGCAAGAACGGAACCGTGCGACGTCTCGCCCAGCGGCGAGTACTGCTCGAATTTGAGAACGTGGTGGAGATGGCCGAAGGACTCCTGCTCCGGGATGACGGTGATGTGGTACTGGGCCGCATAGGCCACCAGTTCGCGCGCTTCGGCGGGAGTCATTGCGCCGCCTGGAAAAGCCGCGACCGGCGAACTGGCATAGGCAAAGGTGTGCTCGAAGTAGGGCGAGAAGATGTTGATCTTGTAGGCCGCGAGGGTGCGAATCTCGCGCTTGAGGAAGTCCATGTTGGGCAGCGGGCCGCGCGACCAGTCGTCGGAGAGGCCGCGATGGGGCATGGCCGGCCAGTCGCGGATGGTGGGGACGAGCAGGACTGCGTCTTTGCCGCTGCCGCGAATCAACTGCTTGACGGTTTGGACACCGTAGAAAAAGCCTGCCGAGGTTTTGGCGACAACGACGATGGAACGCACACCCGCAGGCGCAATCACATAGCCTTCGTCGTTCATCGCGGGATCGAACTGTAGGTGGAGGTCTTTGAGCAGAGACGCGCCCTGCTTGGAATCGGCGCGGAAAAACAACAGTTGCCCCGCATCGTGCTCATTGACCGGCACGTCGCGCTCTTTCAGCGCCTGCGCCAAATCGCGAAGAATGACGTCTGGTACAGCGTCGTCTTCATCGGGGATCACCAGCCCGGATCCGCCCATTGGCAATGAATCGACCGCGACGCACTCCCGCGGCGCAGGTATCAGGTGCAGGTCTGCACAGGTGAAAGCGGCTGGAGACACTTGTCCTAACGCAACCGTTGCTGCAAACAACAAGGGCAGGGAAAACAAAGAAGAGCGAAGGCGCATGAGACCCTTTCCTGCTGATCCAAATGTCGACTGAAAGGCTAACGCATTGCCGCTCTCTATGTACAACCCGAGACATGCGCTCGAACATTATCACGGCTGCTGGAACGCGAGTGTTCTACCAGCCCACCCTAACCGCAAAAACAAAAACGCGGTGAGGGTGGGGCACCCGGGCAGATTGAATGGACGAGGAGAGCGCACAAAAAATGAGCCTGTTTCCCATCCCGGAGGGGAGGAAGAACAGGCTCACAAAGGAGGCTAGCATACGGTCTGATGAGCCGTTTTTACCGCAGGCTCTTGAGGGCCGGGTAAAGTTTGCGCCACTGCGCGTAGCCGGTTTTGTAGGCAGCCAGATCGGAGGCCTCTGGCTCGATGCGCTGGGCGACTTCAATTCCCTGGGCACAGGCTTCGTCGAGGTTGGCCCAATGACCCGCGCCAACGCCAGCCATGAGCGCGCTGCCAAACGCTCCGCCCTCTTCCGCGGCCAGCAACTCAACGGCCTGGCCGTAGACTCCGGCTTGAATCTTGCGCCACAAAGGTCCCTTGGCGCCGCCGCCGCCCAGGCGAATGGCCTTGACTGGAATGTCCAACTCGGCAAAGAGCGTGAAGGTGTCTTCAAGCGAGTAGGCCACGCCTTCGAGCACGGCGCGGATGAAGTGAGCCGAGGTGGTGCTGCTGGAGATGCCGGCGAAAGCGGCGCGCACTTCGGGGTCAAGGTGCGGCGTGCGCTCGCCCAACAGATAGGGCGCCCATTCCAGGCCTTCGCTGCCCGCAGGAATTTTGGCGGCGGCGGCAGTGAGGGCGTCGTAGTCCTGGCCGGCGAAGAAGGTTTCCTTGAGCCAGCGGAAGCTGAGGCCCGCCGACTGGGTTACGCCCATCACATGCCAGAGGCCGGGAACGGCGTGGCAGAAGGTGTGGAGGCGGCCCCTGGGGTCCTTGGTGGGAGCGGCCGTGGCGGCAAAGACTACGCCGGAGGTGCCGATGGTGGCGGAAACCGAACCGGGCTGCAAAATGCCCATGCCGACGGCGCCTGCGCCCTGGTCGCCTGCGCCGGCCACGACGAGGGTTCCCGCGGCCAGGCCGGTAAGTCCGGCAGCTTTCTCGCTGATGCGGGCGCAAACTTCAGGCGATTCATAGACCTTGGGCAGCCAGCTTTCGGGAATGCCCGCGACTTCGGCCACTTCCTTGGACCAGCAGCGATGGGTCACGTCGAGCAGCAGCGTGCCGGAGGCTTCCTGCACGTCGATGGCGAACTCGCCGGTGAGCCGGTAGCGTACGTAGTCCTTGGGGCACATGATGTGGCGAATTTTGGCGAAGATCTGCGGCTCATGCTCTTTGACCCAAAGGAGCTTGGTCAGGGTGAAGTTGGGCAGGGCCGGGTTGCAGGTGAGCTCGATCAGCCGCTCGTAGCCGATCTTTTCCGTGAGCCAGTCGCACTCCGGCTGGGTGCGGGTATCGCACCAGATCAGCGAGGGGCGCAGCACCTGGCCGTTCTCGTCGAGCATGACCGCGCCGTGCATTTGGCCGGTAAGTCCAATGGCGACAATGGGCTGGTGCGGTTGAGGAGCGGCAGCCAGAGCGCCGCGAATGGCCTCTTGGGCGGCCCGCCACCAGTCTTCGGGGTCCTGCTCCGCCCAGCCCGGGTGGGGCGTGCGGAACGGCGCATGCTCGCTCGAAGCCCCGGCAATCAGTTTGCCCGCCGCGTCCACAACAACGGCGCGCGTACCGCCTGTACCAACATCCATTCCAAGGAACCACATGGTCGTACACCCCCTACGTAAATCGCTTTTCCCCGCGCACGCAGCATAACAGCAAACGGTCTGGAGGGGGAAGAGGGAAACAGAGATCAGGGTTCAGAGATCAGAGCAAGGAGAGATCAGAGATCAGTGGGAAAACAGGGACCGACCGCGACATTGGGACGGAGAGGGGAAATTCCAGATTCCCTGATTGAGACGTTGTCGGCTGGATCGGCATGGGGTCTTTTCTGATCTCTGATCTCTGCCCCCTGATCTCTGTCCCCAGTCCTGCTATGCGGAATAATGTGCCGGAATGTGACGAATCGCACAGGCACGGCCGTCCAGCGGGGCGAAAATAGTTAGGTGAAGCCTGCCAGCGATCCGCTGTGCAGGCCAGGAGAAAAATGAAAATGAGCGATCTCGCCCCGCTGGCTGAATCAGTCGTTATTGACCCGCTGGTCGGCCACCCCGCCGATTACCACGTCTTTCACAAGTTTCTGGATCGCTGCAAGACGCTTCCGGCGATTACCACCGCAGTGGTCTGGCCCCTGTCGGACGTCGCCATGCGCGGCACCGTTGAAGCCGCAGAAGAGGGCCTGATTTTGCCCACGCTGGTGGGCGACGAAGCCGAGATGAAGGAGCTGGCCGCCAAGATTGGCGTGGATATCAGTGGTTATGCCATCGTCCAGGCCGACACCGAGCGCAAGGCCGCCGAGTTGGGCGTGGCCCTTTGCCGCAGCGGCAATGCCCAGGCCATGATGAAGGGCAGCCTGCACACCGACGAACTGATGAAGGCCGCGATGAAGTCCGAAACCGGCCTGCGCGTCGGCGGCCGCCGCATCTCGCACGTCTTCGTGATGGATACGCCTGCCTATGACCGCACCCTGCTGATCACCGACGCGGCCATCAACATTACGCCGGAGCTGGAAGACAAGATCCACATTGTGCAGAACGCCATCGACCTGGCCCATGCCCTGGGGATTCCCGAGCCCAAGGTGGCGCTGCTCTCGGCGGTTGAAACGGTGAACCCCAAGATCAAGTCCACGCTGGACGCGGCGGCTCTGTGCAAGATGGCCGACCGCGGCCAGATCACGGGCGGCATTCTGGACGGCCCGCTGGCCTTCGATACGGCAGTGAGCCACCATGCTGCCGAGATCAAGGGCCTCAAGTCGCCGGTCGTCGGTCAGGCCGACATCCTGGTCGTTCCCGACCTGGAGAGCGGCAACATGCTGGCCAAGCAGTTGGAGTACCTGGGCGGAGCGCAACTGGCGGGCATCGTGCTCGGCGCGCGCGTTCCGACCATTCTGACCAGCCGGGCCGACTCCGCGGAAACGCGGCTGACCAGCTGCGCGGTCGCCGTGCTGCTGCACTATGCGAGCCACCCGATCAAGTAAGTCTGACTCCGTTCCATTGCCGTACTCATGACGGGCGTCCTCTCTTCGGAGTCGACGCCCGTTTGATTTTGCGCGAATAGGGCAGCGCCGCGGTTTGGACGGACACGGGTTTCTCTGCCAAACTGAAGAGGTGACCCGACCATTGCCCGCCCTTATCTTCGACCTGGATGGAACCCTTACTGACTCGAAACCCGGCATTTTAGGCTGCCTGCGCAAGGTGATCGATGCGCGCGGTTTGGGCGATCAAGGCCCGCTGGACCGTTTTGTGGGTCCTCCGGTGGAAGAGTGGGCTGCCGTACTGCTGCCCGAAGGCAGCGAAGAAGAGCGCACCGCACTGGCGCGCGATTACCGAGGCTGCTACGACCGGGAGGGGTGGAAAAACAACTCGGTCTATGCCGGTGTGCGCGAAATGCTGGCCGAGCTACACCAGGAAGGCTTTCCCCTCTACGTCTGCACCTCAAAGCAGCAGCACTTCGCCGTGCGGATTCTGGATTACTTCGAGCTGTCAGGCTTTTTTGTGGCCATTTATGGGGACAGAGCCGAATTCGCCAGCCATAGCAAGGTGGACCTGCTGGCCGCCCTGCTGCGGGAACGTTCGCTGGAGAAGGACTCGGTCTGGATGATCGGCGACCGGATTCACGACATTGAGGCGGCCCATGAAAACGAGATTCCCTGCCTGGCCGCGGGATGGGGGTACGGCCCGGACGAGGAGACAGCCCTGGCCGAAGCCGTTGCCGCCACCCCGGCGGACGTGCTGGCGTTCCTGCTTCCCGATGAATCCCAGGACGTTCTCTGCAGCAAGACAGACATCCTGCTGGCGTAAGAGTCCCTCCGCGAGGGGAACGCACCCCCTGAAATAACTTGATCTGCCGATGAATTCGAGCGAACCCCTGGCTCCGAGGACGCATCCAACTGCTTGCGTGGGGACAGGCACAGGCGCTTCTTGTCCGGCGTCCCGATGCCCCTCCCCGGCAGTGGAGGTTGCCATGCCCGCATTGACGCACGAAGAGCTTTCTCCAACCGCCAAGCTGAACACTCCGGACGGTTTCTCCCCCGAGGAGGTAAAGATCCTCTCCAGGGTGCTGAACGCGCTGCTGGCCGACGTGTTTGCGCTTTACCTGAAGACCAAGAACTTCCACTGGCACATGAGCGGACCGCACTTCCGCGACTATCACCTTTTGCTGGACGAACAGGCCGAGCAGATTTTTGCGATGAGCGACGTCATAGCCGAGCGGGTACGCAAGATTGGCGGGACCACGATCCGCTCCATCGGCCACATTGCCAAGCTGCAACGGGTGGTGGACAACGACCAGGACTTTGTTGACCCGCTGGAGATGCTGTTTGAGCTGCACGGCGACAACAAGATGCTGGTGGAGACGCTGCGCACGGCGCATGAAGCCGCCAGCAAGTCCAGCGACTATGCCACCACCAGCCTGATCGAAGTGTGGATCGACGAGGCCGAGCGGCGGGCGTGGTTCCTGTTTGAGGCGTCGCGATAACGGCCATGTATAGGCTGCAAAATCGATGCCCGCTTTTGCCCTGAGGGAATGCAAGCTGTTGAAGAATATTCCCTCAGGGGCTGAAGCCCGCCTCTTTTCTGGCTCCAGATGTACGGGCTAAAGCCCGTACCCGTCAAAAGACTCCGATGCAATTTCCTGCCCGGTGACCGCTCCCACGCCAGACAAACCGCGTATGCTCTATAATTTTTTTCGTGATACCAATTCTGGGCGACTGGAAACTCGATGCCGCGCTGGGCTCCTGCCTGTTTCTGGGGATGCGGCACGGCTTTGACTACGACCACCTGGCCGCCATCTCCGACATTACCGCCGTACAGCGCAACTGGGGCAAGGGATTGCGCCTGGGCATGACCTATGCGCTAGGCCACGCCTTCACAGTGGCCGCGCTGGGCGTGTTTGTGCTGGAGATGCACATGGGCCTGCCCCAGGGCCTGGACCACTGGACCGAAAAGCTGATCGGACTGACGCTCATTGTGCTGGGCATCGGCGTGGTCGCGGGAATCCTGCGGAAAGACGTGCACGGCCACAGTCACGGCCGGATCGAGAGCCGGCTGGCGATCGCCATCAACGGCGTGCTGTGGGCTGCCTGGCATGTGCGCCGCCTGCGCAATCCGGAACTCCCGAAACCCGAGCGCTTTCAGTGGATGTACAACGGGAAGTCGGTGTTTCTGATCGGCGTTCTGCACGGCGTGGGTGCTGAAACCCCCAGCCAGCTGGCGCTGTTTTTCCTCACCGCCAACCTGGGCGGGACCTCAAAAGGCATGATGGGCCTGACGGCTTTCGCAATAGGACTGGTCGCCATGAACGCCCTGATGACCGCCTCAATGGGCGGCGCCTTCCGGGCCAGCGGACACCATCCGCGGCTGTACCACGCGGTAGCCTGGGCGGGCGCGGCGTACAGCTTTGTGATCGGCGTGATCTTTCTGTTCGGAATCTCCGACCGCCTGCCGTCGCTGAGTTAGAGCCTTTTCCCTGTCCCGACATGCGAACGCCGTGCAAGCCCACCCTGGCCGCAAGAACAAAGACGCGGCGAGGGTGGGGCACCCAGAACTTGCGCAGCCATGAAAATGATCCGGATGTTTCCGCACATATGCTAATCCACAAATTCACGGGAGAAGAAATGAACGAGGCACTCGAAAACCTGAAGAAACGGCGCAGCATTCGCGCCTTTACAGACCAGCCGGTGGCGCGGGAAGTGCTGGAAGACATTGTCGATTTTGCCCGTCTGGCGGCTACCTGCCAGAACGAGCAGCCATGGGAGTTTGTGGTGGTGACGGACAAGGCAATGCTGCGGCGGCTGCCAGAACTGACGGGCCACGCGCAGTTCATTGCCACGGCAGCGGCCTGCATCCTGGTGATTTGCCAGCCCACTGTTCACTTTGTGGAAGACGGATCGGCGGCCAGCGAGCATGTTCTGCTGGCCGCGCACGCCTACGGTCTGGGCGCCTGCTGGGTGGCCGGTGAAAAGGAGGGCTACGCCGACTCCATTTGTGAGCTGGTGGGAGCGCCGGCAGGTTACAAGTTGCTCTGTCTTATTCCGGTCGGGTACCCAGCCGAGTCGCCGGAGATGGAAAAGCGCACATTGCGGGACGTGCTGCACTGGGAAAAATACTGAGACGCAGCGGAGATTTTCGCGCGCTTCGATTGCCGCTGGATGATTTACGGAAAGGCCGTTTTCATGCGGCTCCGCGCACTGCCGGAGGGCTGGAGCGAGCTGCAATGCACAAGCCAGGAAGGCAGGGGGAACCCCTGTGAAATCAGGGTTGTGCGGTCTTTGAATCGCGGCGAATCGAGTCCTTCCTGGGGTCGGAGTGACGACCATCACCGACTATCATCCGGCCCGGTATATTTAATTGCTCTGCGTCTTGGAGAGCTATGGGAGATGTATCTTCCTGTTTCTTCCGGGATGTGCTATTGTGCCGGCATCCTGTGTTTTCGTGGCGTTCCAACCTGCAGTACGGCAACCGCAGCCACGAAGAAGCAGGATCCCCGCGCGAGAACTCTCAGGAGGAAATGTGACCCTCTATACAATGCCCCCCCTTCCGTCGAACGACAAAAGATGGAAGATCGTGAACGGCACGATGCGCCGCCATGGTTACACCCGCCATGCGCTGATCGAGACGCTTCACACCGTACAGACATCCTTTGGGTACCTTGACGACGAGTCGATTCGCTTCGTCGCCAAGTCTCTGCGTGTGCCCCTCAGCCAGGCGTATGGAGTGGTCACGTTCTACCACTACTTCAGCCTCAAGCCCCCTGGCGAACACACCGCAACGGTTTGCACCGGCACGGCCTGCTACATCAAGGGCGCCGATCGCCTGATTGCCAGTTCGGAAAGGCATTTGGACGTCAAGCAGGGCGAGACCACGGCTGATGGCAAGATATCGCTGATGACAGCGCGCTGCGTAGGCGCCTGCGGCCGCG
>CAVZNE010000152.1:0-6109 GCA_963776445.1 Terriglobales bacterium | reverse complement strand
GCTATGTCGTTCCTCGACTCAGTTCGTGTTGCTACCACTCCAGCGTGGCCAAGCCGCTGCTGTGCACCTTCCACTCGCTGTGCGTGCGCATGCTGCGCCGCGACATTGAGGCCCTGAAGGTGGGCAACGTGGGGCTGACGCGCAGCTTCGCCATCTTCGACGAGAACGACCAGCAGGCCATTGTGAAGCAGGTGATGAAGCGCATGGGGCTGGATACAAAGCAGTTGACCCCGCGCGCCGTACTGGGCAAGATCAGCTGGGCCAAGAACCACATGGTCGATCCGCAGGAGTTTTACCTCAGCTCCAAGGACCCCAACAGCGAGCGCATTGCCCACATCTACCAGGCCTACAAAACCGAACTGGCAAAGAACAACGCGCTGGATTTCGACGATTTGCTGCTGGAGGCGGTGCGGCTGCTGAAGGTTTCCGGCGAGGTGCGCGCGCGCTACCAGAACCGCTACCGCTACCTGCTGGTGGACGAGTACCAGGACACCAACCGCCCCCAGTACGAGTTGATGAAGCTGCTGGCCGGCGAGGCCAAAAACGTGTGCGCTGTGGGCGACGAGGACCAGAGCATCTATTCCTGGCGCGGGGCCGACATCCGCAACATTCTGGAGTTCGAAAAGGACTTTCCGAACGCCAAGATTGTGCGCCTGGAGCAGAACTACCGCTCGACGCAGATCATTCTGGAAGGCGCGGGCGCGGTGGTGGCCAACAATGTGCGCCGCAAGGGCAAGAAGCTGTGGACCGACCGGCAGGGCGGCAGCCTGATTGGCTATTATGAGGCGCCGGACGGCGAAAACGAAGCGCTCTTCATCGCCGACAGAATTCAGAAGTACCTGCGCGAGACCAGCGCCGAGGGACAGGAAGCGCATTGCGCAGTGCTCTACCGCACCAACTCGCAGTCGCGGCTGGTGGAAGAGGCGCTGCGGCGGTTCAATATCCGCTACACCATGGTGGGCGGTTTCAGCTTTTATGAGCGGGCCGAGATTCGGGACATGCTGTGCTATCTGCGGCTGGTCCGCAACCCGCACGATTCCATGGCGTTGCAGCGGGTGATCAACACGCCGACCAGGGGCATTGGCAAGACCACGCTGGAGATTCTGGAGCGGCTGGCGCTGGAGACCGGCACGTCTACATGGGAGGCTGCGGCCGCGGCGATTGCCAACAAGCTGGTGCCGGCGCGGGCGGCATCGGCCATTGAATCGTTCCGGCAACTGATTCTGGACGCGCAGGCCATGATGGACCCCGACTTTGCCGGGAAACTCTCGGCCGATGTGGCCGTGGAAGAAGATGCCGACACCGGCTTCGATTTTGGCGAAAGCAGTGCGGACTCGGCCAGTGCGGAGTCGGCCACCAGCTTCAACTTTGGCGAGGCAGATGCGCAACTTCCGCTGCTGGACGCCGCCAGCTTTTCGCCCTTTGCCAAACAGTCCACACAGCCCTTCCTGAGCAAGCCAAAAAAGGCAGTAGAACCGGAAGAAGCGCCGGAAGAGAAGCCGGCTTTTCGCGCTCCGGGCGACGCCGCTACTTTGCCCGAGTTGATCCGGTTCCTGATCGATCGCTCCGGGTACATCAGGTCGCTGGAAGTAGAAGGGTCGCCCGAGTCGCTGAGCCGGGTTGAGAACCTGAAGGAACTGGCCAATGCCGCCCACGATGCGGAAGCGCGCGGCGAGACGCTTGCGGACTTTCTGGACAATGCCGCCCTGGCTTCGGACAGCGACCAGTACGACCCCGAGGCGCGGGTGACGCTGATGACGCTGCACGCCGCCAAGGGGCTGGAGTTTCCGCTGGTGTTTTTGGCCGGCCTGGAAGAGGGCCTGTTCCCACACTCGCGCACCCTCAACAATCCCGAGGAGTTGGAGGAGGAGCGGCGGCTTTGCTACGTGGGCATGACCCGCGCCATGAATACGCTGATCCTGAGCCGGGCACATTATCGCCGCCGCTACGGCAACGACGCGCCGGAGATGAGCATCCCCTCGCGGTTCATTGAAGAGGTGCCGAGCCAACTGGTGGAGAACCTGAGCGGCAGCGCTCCGGCATCGTCCTGGTCCAACAGCGGCGCCTCGCGCAACTACGGCCGCCGTGGCGGAGGCAGCGACTTCACGGAGAAGCACTTCAACTACGAGGACGAGAGCCAGGAATATCAGAGCCCGGCGGCGAGCAAGGGATTCGGGGCCAAGCCGAAGTACAACTCCGACAAGCCGTTTGTGGCTTCGTGGATGACGCCCAAGAAGCCCTCCGAGGCCAGCCTAAAAGGAAAAAGTGCGGAGTCGCCGGTAGGAGGAAGCATGGATCAGCCCAACTCGATCGATAACATCGCGCGCTTCTTTGGGGGGAAAACCGGCCACGGCCAGCCCGGCGCACTGCCCCGCCCGGCATCGGACCTGCCCGAACCCGCTCGCGCCGCGCCCCTCAAAAAAGGGCAGCGGGTGCGTCACAGCAAGTACGGCGAAGGCACCATCCTGATGCGGGAAGGCGACGGCGAAGACGCCAAGCTCACCGTCCTGTTTTCGCGCGTCGGCATGAAGAAACTGATCGAGAAGTTCGCCAATTTGCAGAAGATGTAGACCCCGGAGCCTCTTGCTGAACTAACTTCTAGTGTCAGGGCACGAGCTTAGTCGTGCCGTAAGAGCAACAAAATTATGTTGGGCTTTAAAGGCTGCGGAAAAACTCTCAAGAACAGCAACAAGCGTCAGGGCACGACTTTAGTCGTGCCGTAAGCCGCTTTAAATCAACTCGGGCTTCAGCCCCTCCGACGCGCTTTCCGCTATTTTCACCCAAACACCTGTGTTTTTCCGCAGCCCGTTTAGCCCCTGCGTTTTGTTTTCAATTAATTAGACTTTCGCAGCGGCTAAAGCCGGAATCCAGATTGGCGCGTTTGCGGCACGACTAACGTCATGCCCTGACACTTTTCGCAGTCTCAATTGAATTTTGCAAGAGCCCCCGAATTTACAGCGAAAACGGGTGAGCCAAAACCTCACTCCATCCCAATCTTCAACGGCTCTCTGGCGGCTGTAACCGGGGCCGGGTTGCGCCCTTCGTCCCATAGCCGCTTGGCTTTCTCTTCGCCGTTCAGCACGCGGAAGACGCCCTCGGCCAGGGCCTGCAACTCGTCCTCGCCGGGATAGACCTGGATGGGCGCAATCCACTCCAGATAGCGGGTCAGCTCGGCCACCATTCTCTGGGAGTAGGCCATGCCGCCGGTCAAAAGCAGCGCGTCTACCTTGCCTTGAAGCACCGCCGCCATGGCGCCGGCCTCTTTGGCAATCTGGTAGATCATCGCCTCCAGCACCAGAGCGGCTTTGGCGTCGCCGGCGTCGATGCGGCGCTCCACCTCCTGCAAATCGCGGGTGCCAAGATAGGCGAACAGGCCGCCGTCGCCGAAGATCCGGTGGTCCAGCTCCTTCTGCACAAAGCGGCCGCTGAAGCACAGCTTGACCAGCGCGCGGGCCGGCAACCCGCCGGTGCGGTCGGGGCCGAAAGGGCCCTCCTCAATGGTGTTGTTGTCGATCATGCGCCCGTCGCGGTGCGCCGAAACGGTGATGCCGCTGCCCATGTGAATTACCAGCAGCCGCAGCGCGTCGTAGGTTCGCCCGGTCTCCCGCGCAAACCGCCGGGCCACGGCCTTGATGTTGAGCGCATGGCCGATGCACTCGCGCTCCATTAGAGGTGTACCGGAGAGGCGCGCGCACGGCTGCCACTCGTCCACCGTCACCGGGTCCACAATGTAGGCGTTGGCGCCGGCGGCCGTGGCAAAACGCAGTGCCAGCAGCGCTCCCAGGTTGCAGGCGTGCTCGCCGTGCCGCGCCAGCCGCAGCTCTTCCACCATGGCGTCGTCCACCAGGTAGGTGCCGCAGCTCATGGGCGGCAACAGCCCGCCGCGCCCCGCCACCGCGGCGAATCGCTCCTCGCCGCGCCCCGTCTCGCTGTAGCCGTCTTCTTCCAGCGCGCTTTTGAGCAGCCGCGCCCTATAGCCCAGCCGGGCCACCATGGGCAGCCCTTGGAACAGCGTCAGTTCCTCGTCCCCGTGGCGAATGCTCCGCACCAGTTCGGCGCCCTGTTCGGTGTAGATACCGTATTTGGTGGATGTTGAGCCGGGATTGATGACCAGGATGCGGCTGCCAGCGTGGGTCAAGGAACACCTCTTCAGCGCATTCGAGTTTACCTTGCCGGCTGGCCTTTCCACACCTCAAGGTACCGAACCCGCCAATACGGCCGGATTTCCGTCTCTGCCGGTTCTCCAAGCCGTACAGCATAAAAGATGGCCGGAATCTGCCTCGATAACTTGCCTTCCCCCGGCGGCTCAAGATAGTTACCTGCCACAACCTGAAAAACCCTGCAATTCGCGCCAATTCCCGGCAAACCCCCACAAATAACGGAACTTGGCAGAATTCAATCGATAGTAACTATATTTGTTGGGCAATTCTGTTTCCGTGCTACACTCAATCCAATCGTAGAATTCGATCTGAAGTTCTTGCCTGTCCTGGTAACCGCCTGCACGCAAACTTCCACATTGCATTCGGACGGTAATTCAGTACAGAGGAGCAACACATTATGGAACAGGGAACAGTCAAGTGGTTTAATGATGCCAAGGGTTTTGGATTTCTTAGCCGGGAAAATGGGGAGGACGTATTCGTCCACCACACCGCCATCCAGTCGAACGGTTTCCGTTCGCTTCAGGAAGGCCAGCGCGTCCAGTTCAATGTGACCAAGGGTCCCAAGGGCTGGCAGGCAGAGAACGTCCAGGTTGTGTAAGCATTCACCCCGGACAAACTAGTCCGGAACATAAAGAGAGGGACGGCATAACTGCTGTCCCTTTTTTTATTGCCATGTACCTGGCCGCGATCGGGTTGATTCTGGCCAAGTAGTACAGCATTTTCACTTCAGCACTTTTCAGAGGCCTGAAAATCGAGTGGCTCTTCCCTCAAAGAAATAAAGGAAAAAGCCACTTTGTATGCGGATGCAAGGGAAATCTATGAACTGAAAATGCTCTTAATTTATGCGGCGGGCTTGAGCGACTTGACGCTGACCTGGGGAATGGCCGGGTGCAGATTTGCCATCTGTGTTTCGTGGGTGCCTAGATATTGCAGCACATCGTTAATTGAATCTTCGAAGCGTCCGCCGGTCTTGTGGGTGGCTTTTACGCCTTTGGCCACGAGCTGGCAAACCTCAAATCGGTTCATACCCTGCGCAAGCGCGCGGTGTATCTGGTCGGAACGCATAACGGACTCCGGTCGACATTGGTGATTGTGGCGTGCGGTGCGGGGCTCGTCAGGAGCGGAGGGGCGGCCGAAGCCGAGCAGTCATTTTTCTTGATCCCTGATTCGTTACTAATCCCATTATACGCCGGTTATGGTTAAAACCCGCTCCTGACTGCGCCCGGTCGCGGGCATGCCGCTTTCATCCGAGGGGCAATCCCTGTTAACATATACTTCACATCGACCCGATTTGTGGGAAACCCTGAAGAGATTGCAGCGAAAGAGGTTACAAGTGGCAGACACCACCAAGATTGAAGATAAGCTGGAACGCAAGAAAGTAAAGCGGATCGCCCGCAAAAAGGCTGCGCCCAAAGCGAAGCGCACCGGACCTCGCGGCGAGAACAAAAAGAAGCTGAAAAAGGCTGCCCGCGGCGTTTCCAAGCGGTAACCATCCGCTGAAGACATCCAACAGGGCTTCGATCCGGCACAGCACAGACTGAGCGAAGCCCGCTCCTCCCCTCATCCAGAAGGCCTTTCTCCCTTGCGGATGCGCATCCGCGCATGCGGGGAGGCTGGCTGCCTTGGTTCAAACTGCAGTGTGGGCATTCCAGAAAAAGCCCTCACATTGCACTTTTCGGCAAAAGCATCAGTACCTGAAAACACCTTAGCCGGAGCCACGAGGAGAACTGCACTGGCCAGCCAACTACTTGCCCGCAAGTCGATCGACAAGCTGATACGGGACTCCGTAGAGCCCGGTCACTCTCTGAATAAGACCCTGGGACCGTGGTCCATCACCGCGCTCGGCATCGGAGCGGTGATCGGTTCGGGGATCTTTACCGTCATCGGCACGGCCATGGCCGGACAGCACTTCGACGTTCCGTCGATCCGCGACACCCCTCTGCTGCACT
>CAVZNE010000151.1:0-3707 GCA_963776445.1 Terriglobales bacterium | reverse complement strand
ATGGAGCCGTTCCGGGAGAACTGTTCATGTCCGTCTCGAAAATCACCACCATTCTCGTCCTGGCTCCAGCCCTCGCCTTCCTCGCAAAGCCGCTCCCCGCGCAGACTGTGCATGCGCCCGCCCGCGCTGGCTTGTCGGAGTCCGAGGAAGATCCAACCGCTCTGCGCGGCTCCCAATGGACACAGCGGATCGAATCCGATCTGGTCGAAGAGAAATTCGACGAGCTGGACCGCATGGCCGCCGAGTATCGCACGCAGAAGACCCGCTTCAAGGGCGGCGGCTGGAAGCTGACCGCCTTTTATGGCGCGCTCGACAAGCCGGAACTGACCGACAAGGACACGCGTGACCACATGGAGCACCTGCATCACTGGATCGCGCAGCGTCCCGAGTCCATCACCGCGCGGGTTGCCCTGGCCACCAGCTTGCATCGCTGGGCGTGGGTGGCGCGCGGCAACGGCATGGCAGACACGGTGACTGCCGAGGGATGGCTGCAATTCGACAAGCGCATCAAGGAGTCCGAGTCGGTGCTCAATGCCGCAGCCAACCTGCACGAGCGCTGCCCCGCGTGGTACTCCGAAATGATGGTCGTCGGCCTGGCCCAGAGTTGGGATGCAAATCGCATGAGGGAGATCTTCGAGCAGGCCGTTCAGTTTGAGCCCGACTACTTCCGCTTCTACAAGGAATATGCAAACTACCTGCTGCCCAAATGGGACGGAAAGCCCGGCGAAGCCTCGGCCTTTGCCAAAACCGCCGCGGACAACGTGGGCGGCGAGGCGGGCGATCAAATCTACTTCCATATCGCCCTGGTTCTCATCTCGCGCGGCAACGGCAAATTCCCGGTCAAAGAGATGGACTGGGCGCGGATTCAGCGCGGCTACCAGTCGCTGACCGCGCAGTACGGCAACACCGGCGGGCTGAAGAACCATATGGCCTACATGGCCTGGAAGTTCCGCGATGCGGCCTTTGCCCACCAGCAGTTTGAACAGATCGGCGATAAATGGTCGCGCGGCGTGTGGCGCGACAAGGAGTACTTTGACCGCGCCCGCGACTGGGCGCAAACCCACTCCTGAAGCCCAGCGCACGGCTATCGCCAAGCTGGTTTTGCTAGGGTTTTCCGGTTGAGGCCGAAGTCGCGGAGTTTCGCGTAAAGGTCTGGAGCATTCCCTCAAGGAAGGCAAAAAACACGTCCACTCCGTATCCCACCAGGAAAGCGATGGCCAGCGGCGGCACGCTCGCTCCCTGGGTGATGGCGAAGTTGTTGAACAATCCCACGACCGCGCCTCCGATGCCCGCGATGAGAAACCGTGCGGAGTTGGCTTTGGAGGGGATGAACGTCCGCGCGCTCATCTGCTGCTCAAAGTTGCGCAGCAAAAAGGCGCAGGTTCCCAGCAGCGCGTAAAGCGCGGGCAGGATGCAGATGGTGATGGCGCCGTAAAAGAAGGACGTGTCGTCGAGCAGACTCTGGGCAAAATACCGCACCTCCTGATAGACAGCAGTCCGATCATCCGCAGCTTGGACAAGATTCGGTAATCCCGCAGGCAGTTCGAAGACCTGATGCAGTGCGACGGGCTTGTTCCGGATGCCGCTGCATGGGTCTCCTTCGGCCCCAAGAACAAGCGCGTTCAACTGCCTGGCACGGGCATCGATGGACCGAATCAGGGTGGCGTACTGCTGCAGCTCGTCAACGACCTCGGCCTTATTCAGTCCTGGCGGAGGAGGGGCAGGGGCTGCACTGGCTGAAGAGACAAAACACGGCACGAATACAGGTGGAGGTCCCGCGTTTGCCTGGATTGCGCCTGTCTGGGTCGCTGATGTGGTTGGTGTTGTTTTTGCCAGCGCGGTTGCCGACGATGCCGGCTGAGAAGGCCGGGTTTGCGTATTGAGCTTTACGGCCAGGCTGTTCGCTGAAGTGATTTCGCCGCGAATGGTGGTGGAGATGGCGGAGACAAGAAAGCTGGCCACGGAAAACGGGACAATCAGAACGGCCAGGCAGATGGCTGTGATGAGATAGCTTCGGACGGTGGGCTTGATCTCATCCTGGCAGGCCGCAAGGCTTGCGGCGGTAACAGGCTTGACGAGTGCGGCAAGGCTAGTGAGCGCCGTCAGCAGGTTGGCGGCCGCTTCCTGAGTCCATTGGTTGCTGATCGCGCGGGCCTGCAAAACGGCGTCGCGCGTCGCGTCGTCAACGCCGATGCCGGATTCGGCGGCATATTTGAGCAGGTGTTCCGCATCGGCCAGGGCTTCGGCAAAATAGGCTGGCGGCGGAACAAAGGCTGGGGAAGGTACGGGTGCGTCAGGCATGGCGGGCGGCTCCATTGTCAGGGGTTTACCCGGTTTGGATTGTGCCGAATCAGCCACCGCTTGCCTGCTGATTGTGCGGCGTGAACGCCATATTACCGATTGCCGCATCCCTTGACAAGAGAAATCCAGGACGGAGGAAAAGAGCCCGGCTTTCGCGGCCGCGCAGGTTTCACCATCGGGACCGGAAAGCAATATACCCTAATGGAAGACCATGCAGACCCTTTCCCCAAATTCCACCCGGCGCGGCATGGAGGCATTTGCCTTCCGCGACTTCAGGCGCTACCAGTCGGCGCGCGGAGTTGCCGTTCTGGGCGCGGAGGCGCAGGCCGTGGCCGTGGCCTGGCATGTGTACTCCATCACCCACCGGGCCATCGATCTGGGCTACACCGGGCTGGCGCTGTTTTTGCCCAGCCTGCTTTTCCTGCTGGCTGCCGGCCACATCGCAGACCGCTTTGACCGCCGCAAGATTCTGCTTCTCTTCTACGGCCTGCAGATGGCTTGCGCTGCGGCGCTGGTGGCCCTGGCCCACAGCGGCTGGCAAAGCGTTTATCCCATTTACGCCGTGCTGTTCCTCATCGGCACCGGGCGCGCCTTCGCCGGACCGGCGGGCACCTCGCTCATTCCCCAACTGGTGCCGGAAAAGCACTTCGTCAACGCGGTCACCTGGGGCGGCGCAATCTTTCAGTTCGCCAACGTCACCGGACCGGCCCTCGGCGGACTGCTCTTTACCCTGCCTCTGGGTGCTCTGCTTGCCGGATGGGGCTTGCAGGGCGCGGGCATTGTTTACGTCTTCAACGTGGCGGCGCTGGCCTGGTTTCTGCTGCTGGTGGCCAGCCTGCATATCCGTCCGGGCCGCATGGAAAAGCGCGAAACCTCCTGGAAAGTGGTGCTGGCCGGGTTTCAATATGTCAGCCGCTCTTCCATGCTGCTGGGCGCGCTTTCGCTGGACCTGTTTGTGATGCTGCTGGGCGGAGCGGTGGCCCTGATGCCTATCTTTGCCCATGAAATTCTGCACGCCGGCCCCATGGGACTGGGCATGCTGCGCGCGGCTCCGGCAGTGGGCTCGGTCATCATGTCGCTGGTGCTGGCGCGCTTCCCCATGGGCCGCCATGCGGGCCGCCACCTGTTCACGGCCGTAGCCCTGTTTGGCGTGGCCACGGTGTGCTTCGGCCTGTCGCGCAGCATGTGGATTTCGCTGTTCGCGCTGGCCTGCTCCGGCGCGGCAGACGCCGTCAGCGTCATCATCCGCGGTTCGCTGGTGCAACTGGCCACGCCGCCGGAGATGCGCGGGCGGGTCAGCGCCGTCAACTCCCTGTTTATCGGCGCTTCCAACGAACTGGGCGCGTTTGAGAGCGGGCTGACCGCGCAGTGGTGGGGCGCCGTTCGCGCCACCATTCTGGGCGGCT
>CAVZNE010000150.1:0-4794 GCA_963776445.1 Terriglobales bacterium | reverse complement strand
GAACTCGTAGTTGACCTCCGGCTCCACGCGGCCATTGGTGCTGACCGTGTTAATCAGTTCCTGGGGCGTCGCCTGCACTTCACGCACAGGCAGGCGCTCCCGCGTGAGGGAGCGCGCCGCAAAGAAAACGATGATGATTACGACGACCGCGCCCCCCCAAATCCAGAGCCGGTTCATTTGCTTTTTCTCTTCAGTCATTCATCTAACCAGAGTCAGTATATAGGACTCCGGAACACGCCCCCGGGGAGCAGGAAAATGCGCCCCGGCTGGAACTGGCGAGCCAATCTTCAAACCCGTACAATCGATCTATGGCTCTTGAACCGCGCTATACCGACTCCCACGCCAAGGCCGGCCTCGACTTTCCCTTCCCGGCAATCGAGACCTGGCAAAACCAGTTTCCCGGCTACGAGATTCTCATCGATGACCCGGAGTTGACCTCCGTCTGCCCCAAGACCGGCCTGCCCGACTTTGGCATCCTCACCATTCGCTACATGCCGCGCGAGCGCTGCCTGGAACTGAAATCGCTGAAAGAGTACCTCTTCAGCTACCGCAATCTCGGCATCTTTCAGGAAAACATCGTCAATCAGGTGCTGAACGACGTGGTCAAGGCCTGCGACCCGGTCTGGGCCGTGGTGCGCGGCGAGTTCCGTCCCCGCGGCGGCATCGGCACCACTGTCGAAGCCCGCTGGCCCCGCCCTGAAGAAAAAGCCTGATCCACCCCACCCCCAGATCCACCCTACATGAACGGGTGCCCCAGGTCTCGCCTTTGAGACCTGGGAAAGCACATACCTTTACCTATAGCTCTTATGGGCTCTTAGTCTGATTCGTTTGTCCCCCGCCGGTCCCGCAGAACCCCCAAAACTGGCTGCTTCCGCGTCCGCTGTGTTATTTCTTGTACGTCCATTCGTTTCTTCGGGTTCAACACCTCTTGTCCACCGTGTCCCAGCCACTTCGCTCGCGCTTCAACCCGGCTACGGGGACCCTCCTGCTGCTCATCGCCCTCAACCTGCTCAATTACATTGACCGCTACATTCTTCCCGGCGCGCAGCCTCTGATTCAAAAGGAATTCCACTCCACCGACCAGCAGATGGGCGCGCTCACCACCGCTCTGTTTGTGTTCTATATGATCACCGCGCCCCTGACCGGCTGGCTCGGTGACCGCTTCCGGCGCAAGCCGCTCATCATCGCCGGCGCAGTTTTGTGGAGCCTGGCCACCCTCGGCACCGCCTGGGTCAGCGGCTATTGGACCCTCTATATACGCCACGCGCTGGTCGGAGTCGGCGAGGCTACCTTCGGCATCTTTGCCCCCGTCGTGCTGGCCGACTTCTACCCCGAGCGGGATCGTAACCGCATCCTCTCCATCTTCTATCTGGCCATTCCCGTGGGTGCGGCCCTGGGCTACCTGGCAGGCGGGGAATTGGGTACGCTTTGGGGCTGGCGCACGCCCTTCCTGCTCTGCGCCGTTCCCGGCCTCATCATCGCGGCCCTCTACGGCTGGCTGGGCAAGGAGCCCAAGCGCGGAGCCAGCGATCACGTCCGGCCAACCGCCAGCCGCAACACGGTCAAGGGCCTATTCCGCAATCCTGCTTTCCTCACGGCTACCCTGGGGCTGGCGACCCTGACCTTTGCCATGGGCGGCATCTCCGCCTGGGTTCCCACCTTCCTGCACCGCTCCGCCGGGTTTTCGGTAGGCAAAGCCAGCATGGTGGTCAGCGCCATCACGGTGATCGACGGCATTGCCGGAACCCTGGTAGGCGGCTGGATAGCCCAGATTTGGCTGCGCACCAACTATCGCGCCCTCTACCTGCTCTCGTTCTGGAGCGTCCTGCTTGCGCTGCCCTGCGGCGCGATGGTTTTCTTCGGGCCTACGGCGTGGGCCATTCCATCGCTGTTTGCCGCCGAGTTCTTCATCTTCCTCAACACCGGCCCGCTCAATGCCGCCATTGTGAACTCGGTTTCCGCGCCGGTCCGCGCTACGGCAATTTCCTTCAACCTGTTCTGCATTCACTTCTTCGGCGATACCTTCTCGCCGCAGATCATCGGCGCAATCTCCGACCACTCCAACCTCAGCATCGGCCTCGGAGCAACCCTCATCTTCCTGGTCATCTCCGGCGTCATTCTCTGGATGGGCTCCCGCTGCGCCCCGGTGATAGAAGACGCGCCCAAGCCCGTCCCCACTCCCGCCCCCAAGCCCGCATATTGATCCGGTAAGCCGGTTGAAGACAGAGCTGCCACGCCGGTCCGCTATAGTGAGTGCATGTTCCCGGCTGGCGCTGCCGCGCAGACGTTCACGATCTCCTGTTGGGTGCAGGGGCTGTCCTGGCTGTGGCAGGCGGTCGCGGCCCTGCGCGGCATGCCGCGGCTGTCCGATTTGACCCGCATCGACGCGGACTTATTGCCCTCTCTGCCGCCTGGCGACACTCCCCACCTGAGCGTTCTGGTCCCGGCCTGCAACGAGGAGCGGACCATCCAGGCCACGCTGAGCTCCTTGTTGGGGTCCACCGGCCTGCGGCTTCAAATCATCGCCATCGACGACCGCTCCACCGACCGCACGGGTGCGCTCATGGAGGAAGTCGCGGCCCAGGCGGCGCACGATTTTCCCCAACACACCCTCACCATCTTGCGCAATCGGGATTTGCCCGCGGATTGGCTGGGCAAGCCGCACGCGCTCCACTTGGCCGCGCAACAAGCCACGGCTCCCTGGCTGCTCTTCACCGATGGCGATGTGAACTTCGCGCCCCGCGCCGTGGAACTCGCGCTGCGTCAGGCGCTGGCCAGTCAGGCCGACCACATGGTGCTGATGCCCACGCTGATTGGCGACGGATGGGCCGAGGACGCTGTGGCGGCCACGATGCAGGCGCTGGCCCAGTGGAACACGCACCTCTGGAAGGTGGCCGACCCGCGCGCCCGCGACTTCCTTGGTGTGGGCGGCTTCAGCCTGCTGCGGACAGAGGTCTACCAGAAGCTCGGTGGCATGGCCGCTTTGCGCATGGAGGTGCTGGAGGACATGTCCCTGGGCTGGCTGGTCAAGAACGCGGGCTATCGCAGTTCGGTGGTTCTGGGGCCCGGCCTGGTCACGATCCGGTGGATTCAAGGCGCTTTCGGCCTGGTCGGCAACCTGGAAAAGAACGGCTTTGCGGTCTTCCGTTACAGCGTCTTTGTCACCACTGCCGCATGCCTGGCCTTGCTGATCTCGGTGTTTCTGCCGCTGGCGGCCATGGCTGCGGGAGGTTGGACGCTCGCGGCCGGCCTGCTCACCTATCTATCCATCGCGCTGGTCTTCCATGCCAACCGGCGCATGAGCGGGGTCTCGCCCCTGGCCACGATCCTGTTTGCGCCCGCCGCGGCCATCCTCTGCCTGGCCTTTGCGCGCTCCATGGTCCTGGCGCTGGCCCGCCGCGGCGTCCTCTGGCGCGGCGTTCTTTATCCCCTCAGCGACCTGCGCCGCCACGCCATCCGCTGGCGGTAAAAGAGTTGGCCCCACAGCAGGTGCCTATTTCACCGGTCGCGTTTCCTGCTCCCGCGAATTCATAAACGCCCGCCGTCCGCCCTGCGACCGCAGATTGGGATCGCTGATGGCCGGTCGGCTCTGGTCGGCATTGAAGCCGCGCAGCAGCCGGGGATTGGGCTTGAACTTGGGCGGCCCGCCATAGAACTGCCGCGCATGGCTCAGCACCATCCCGGCGCGCCCGTGCATGGGCCGCACAATGCCCCGAATCCGCACGTCCATGTTGCGGTATTTGCGCAACTCGCCCACCTCGTCGCGATCTTCCGAGAGGCTCATCACGGTAAAGCGGCAGCGCTCGTCCGGCGTCTCCGGCGTGCATACATCCAGGAAGCGCGTTCCATCGGGCAGCTCCACCACGTCATAGATATGCGCGGTGACGCAGACATCCTTGTTGACCAGCTTGGTAGCTTCATCGGCAGTGACGCATGCCTTCGGTTCACCGGCAATAGCGGGCAAGGGCGCAGCCAAAACAAACACCACGAGCCAACGCAAACAGCGCAGGGGCATAAAAAGATCTCCGCGGAAGGTTGCGGAAATCCTAGCGCGATTTGCGCGGGAAGGGAAGCGAGGTAATTGAAAGATGCGAGAGAGATTTTGAAACCGAAAGTGAAAAGGGGAGCCGTCTCAGGCTCCCCTTTCTTGCTCAATTCCGTGCTTTGCCGACTTCCAGCCCTAAGCCCCCTGCCCGTAGTGGCTCTCCACATAGTCGTCCAGAATCTGCTGGAACTCGGCCACAATCGTGTCCCCATGCAAGGTCCGCAACAACTTGCCGTCCACGTAGACCGGGGCCTTGGGCTCCTCGAACGTGCCCGGCAAACTGATGCCCAAATTGGCGTGCTTCGATTCGCCGGGTCCGTTGACCACGCAGCTCAGGAATGACCATCACCGAGATCACGCCTCCGAACACAACATTCGTGTCGATGACTCCGCCGGCGGGATGGACCTGCGGAACCCTGCCCCCCGCGGGCGGCACCGGCACCATTACCTGTACTGACGGCAGCGCCCTCGCCGTCAACGGCAATGCGAACTTTGCGCTCGTGCTGCAAGTCGGCTCGCAGACACCCTCGGGAACGAACATTACTGACACGGTCACGGCCACCGCCGCCAACGTTGTCCCCAGTCTCACGACCAACACCGCCAGCGCGACCGTTGTTGTGGCCAACGCCAACAGCGCGGATATGGCGATCGTGAAGACGGGCACACCGAATCCGGTGACGGAAGGCACTCCGCTGACCTATACGCTGACTGTGACCAATAATGGTCCACATGGAGTCCAAATTTACGGT
>CAVZNE010000149.1:0-4023 GCA_963776445.1 Terriglobales bacterium | reverse complement strand
ATCGCGGGCAGCAGGGTAATCAGCGTCAGGACGAGGAGAATCGTCCAGGGAGTCGAATCCGAGGGATGAAAATGGGCGTTGAGATCGGGCAAGGTCGGCACGGCCGCCGCAACCCGCGCCGCGGCCCACATGGCTACCATGACACTCTCGCTGCCGGGCGCGCGTTGGTGCGCATCCGCTGGTCGAGCGCATAAAAGGCCGGCCCGCCCTCCGGCGAGGTGGCCACCAGGAACCGCCGGCCCTCCGCCTCAACCAGGGCCAGCGACTGCCGCGGAGCCAGCGTGATGCGCTCCAGGAGCGCCAGCCGCGCCGGGACGCGCCGGGTACCCTGCAGCCTCCGCCGCAGCCAGCCAAGCAGCCCTACCCACGGCATCGCTGCCAAACCTGCGTTCGCCTTGCCCACACGCTTCATTTCCCGGCCCCTCTCCCATCTCCTGTGGCTTAAAAATCCCGGTCCTTCAGACCAGCCGGGTGACCCGCACCGCCAACTGCGAGTCGATGACCTCGAATTCGCTCCAGGCCAGTTGGGTTTGGCCCGAGGCCAAGGGCATATCCGCTCCCAAAACCCATCCGGTCTCGATCACCTGCCCAGGCTCAAGCGCCAGCAGATTGCGCACCCGGAACTCGCGCACCGGCACGGCTACATCCAGTTCCACTGGCAGCCGCGCAACCGGTCCGCTGAGTGCAGCCGGATCGTCCTCCTCCTGAACCTGGGTCGAAGCAACCAGTGCTTGTTCCGCTGCGGTTGCAGCCGCAACTGCGGAAAGCTCGTGCGGCGGTTCGATAGCAGACGTCGGCAATGGAGGGGTGGTAGCCATGTGCTTAGGATCCATGCAGAAACGTGACCAGAACGACATGGAAAACATTGGAGAAAGCTCACGAAACCGCGCGGCAAACTCGGCCGTTGCGCCCCATGAAACCTCCGCGCACTATCGCTGCTACACTTGATAGCGATAGGAAAAAGCGACATTCCAAACCCCAGAAGGCCTGGAAGCCGCCTTGAATCGAGGTCGAAAACTATGCCGGAACAGAATCAAGACAAGAGTTTTACTGGAACCAGCCTGCGCCTGAAGATTGGCCTCGCGGAGATGCTCAAGGGCGGGGTCATCATGGACGTGATGAACGTGGAACAGGCCCGCATTGCCGAGGAGGCTGGCGCCACTTCGGTCATGGCCCTGGAGCGCGTACCGGCCATGATCCGCGCCGAAGGCGGCGTAGCCCGCATGGCCAAGCCCAGTCTCATCAAAGAAATCATTAAGGCGGTCTCCATTCCGGTGATGGCCAAGGCCCGTATTGGGCACTTCGTCGAGGCGCAAATTTTGCAGGAGCTGGGTGTCGACTTCATCGACGAAAGCGAAGTGCTGACCCCCGCCGACGAAGCGCATCATATTGACAAGCACGCCTTTACCACGCCCTTCGTCTGCGGCGCGCGCAACCTGGGCGAGGCCCTGCGGCGCATTGCCGAGGGCGCGGCCATGATCCGCACCAAGGGCGAAGCGGGCACCGGCGACGTGGTTCACGCCGTCCAGCACATGCGCCAGATCACCCGCGAGATGCGCGCCCTCACCGTGCTTTCCGAGCAGGAACTCTACGCCGCCGCCAAGGACCATCAGGCTCCGTACGAGCTGATCCGCATGGTCGCCCAGACCGGCAAGCTGCCGGTTCCCAATTTCTCCGCGGGCGGCATTGCCACTCCTGCCGACGCTGCATTGATGATGCAGTTGGGCGCAGAGGCCGTGTTTGTCGGCTCGGGCATCTTCATGAAGGAACGCGCCACCCCGCTGGATGTCGAAAACGATCCCAAGGAACGGGCAGAAGCCGTATCCCGCGCCAAGGCCATCGTAATTGCCACCACGCACTTCAACGATCCCAAGATCCTGGAGGAAGCCAGCGAAATGGTTACCGGCACCATGAAGGGACTGGCCGCCGCCGCCATCGAAGAGTCGCAGCTATTGCAAACCCGCGGCTGGTAACACCTGCGGTGTGGCAGACGCTCGCTGTTCGCTCGCATGAGCTTCGTTACGGACCCGCCCCTTGCGCTAGAAATAAGCGCAAGGGGCGGGTCGGCAATTGAACTGGCAGCCCGGCCAAGCACGCAATGAGCAATTTAACTAATGCACAGGAGAGCCCAGGGTTGACGGAAAAACGCACGCTGCCGCGGATTGGCATACTGGCAATTCAGGGCGACTACGCCGCGCACGCGGAAGCCTTGGCAGCGAACGGAGCCGAGCCTGTAGAAGTGCGCAAGCCCGAAGAACTGGCCGGCCTGGATGGGCTGATTCTGCCGGGCGGCGAATCGACCACTATGCTCAAATTCCTGACAAAGCATCATTTCTTCGAAGCTCTGAAGGAATATTGCAGCCACCACCCGGTCTTTGGCACCTGCGCAGGAGCAATTCTTCTGGCCCGCGAGGTCCGCAACCCGGCGCAGCGCAGTCTGGGCGTGTTGGACGCCGTGGTGGAGCGCAATGCCTACGGCCGGCAAATCGACTCAGCTATCCTGACCGAGGAAACCAGCCTCGCCGGCGGCCCGCTGGAGATGGTCTTCATTCGCGCTCCGCGCATCGTCGCGACTGGCGAAGGGGTTCAGGTTCTGGCCTTCCGGGAGAACTCCCCGGTACTAGTGCGGCAGGGCGATGTGATGGCAGCCACCTTCCATCCAGAACTATCCTCCGACCGGCGGGTTCATCGGCTGTTTGTCGAGATTGTCACTGCTGCATCCTCAAAACTAAAAGCTGAAAAATGAAGTCTGCGCGCGGTCTTGCGCAGAATGAGACTGCCGCGCAGAATTCAGATGCGTCCAAGATAAAGTGAGAGTAATCTCATTTCCACAGAGGCTCGCCATGCCCTCAACTTTTACCCGCACGCATACGGAAACGGTACGGAGAGACCCCGGCATCGGCGGCAAACCGCCTGTGGCCCGGCGTCCGACCGGCGGCGGCGGTGGCGGTGGCGATGACGATGGGAACCAGGAGCGCAGCGGTCCGCGCGAACTCCTCTACCGCATTCGGATCTTCGTCTTTTCTGCCCTGGCTGGCGACATGATGTTCTTTGTTGTCCTCGTGGCGCTGTTCTACGCGCGCCAGGCGGGCATGCGCATGGATCCCCGCTCCCACGAGATGATCGGCGACTGGCGTCCGGTGCTGCTGCCGCCCATCCTCTATCTGAATACCGCCGCGCTGCTGCTCAGCACCCTGACCATGGAACGCGCGCGGCGAAACATCTTCCGCGAGATCGATGTGCTGGAAGAGTGGCTGGGTTTGGGCCAGCCGGCGCTTCGCCGCACCCTGCCCTGGGTGGCGGCTACCCTGCTGTTGGGAGCGATGTTCCTGTATGGCCAGTTTACGGCCTGGAGGCAGTTAACGGCGCAGGGCTTTGCTTTCGATCAATGGTCGACGCCGGCAAGCTACTTTTTCTACGTCATTACCGGCCTGCATGCCGCCCACCTGCTGTTGGGTGTGGCAGCCCTGGTTCTGTGCCTGACCGTGCTCGGCTGGCTGAAGCGCGTGGAATACCGGCAGATTGTTGTGGATGCAACTGCCTGGTACTGGCACACCATGAGTCTGGCCTGGCTGCTCTTGCTGGCCGTGTTGGTTACAGGGCAATAGGCAGCAAAGTGCTCGCCGCCGACATGGCATTGGCTTTTTCAACGGGATGGGCCGCGGTCTTCCGCACCGGCAGGGGCAGAGCGTCGTACCCGATGAACGCGCAAGATTGAGCCGTTCCGGCTAAAGGCGCCGGCTTGATCCTGCCCGGCCTAGGGCCGGGCAGGATCAAGCCGGAGAAGCACCCTGAAGCGCTCGCCCATGCTTGGCACTTCCGGGCACTCGAAATACACCTGGCGATTGAGCGCCATGAGCAATTGCAAGGCATCCAACTGCCCTTTGTCGGCGGAGAAGGAGCATCCCCGCTCCACAAACTCATCGGCCAGATACTCGATGGCATGGCCCAGGATCTCCAGGGCTCGACCCGCCTGCTGAGTGAGGTGAGGATACGTAACTGAACGAGGAACCACATAGACAT
>CAVZNE010000148.1:0-28925 GCA_963776445.1 Terriglobales bacterium | reverse complement strand
CGGGAACGTGGTGCTTCTCTATCTTCTCCGAATACTCGATGGTCTTGATACCGAGGAAGCCCAGGCCCAGGATGAAGGTGAGAATCAGGCACAGCACCAGGCCGCTTTTGCGCCTGGTCTCCGCGCACCAAACGCCCATGGCCATGGTGAAGCTGGAGGTAATGAGCAGCAGCGTATTCAGCCCGCCCAGCGGGATCGATAACTGGTGCGATCCGGCGACAAATGCCGGGTAATACCAGTTGCGGTAGATGAGATAGGCGGTAAACAGCCCGCCGAAGAACATGACTTCGGTCAGCAGAAACAGCCACATCGCAAAGTTGCTGGCGTCGGCCTGCTGCTCGACGTCGTTAAAGTGGTGGCGCAGATGAGCCGGGTGCTCGTGACGTGCTGCATCCAGAACATCTTCGGAGATCGCGGAGTTATCCGACACTGGCCACCTCCTTCTGCTCCAACTGATTTTGTTTTTCAAGCCATTCGTAGTCGTAGGCTTCGTGGTCCATAATCGGCATCACGGCAAAGTTCTCGGTCAAGGGCGGCGACTGCGTTTGCCACTCCAGGCCGGTGGCCTGCCAGGGATTGTTACCGGCGATTGCGCCGTACTTCAGCGACCAGGTGAGATAGAGAACCGGCAGCAGATACCCTACACCGAGGATGGTAGCTCCGGCGGTCGAGAAGACATTCAGAATCTGAAACTCCGGCGGGTATGCCGCATAGCGCCGCGGCATGCCGAGCGTGCCCAGAATGAACTGCGGAAAGAAGGTGAAGTTGAAACCGATGAAGGTAACTACAGCAGCTAACTGCGAGATCTTCTCCGGATACATGCGCCCGGTCATCTTGGGCCACCAGAAGTGAATGCCCGCCAGGAACGCCATCAACATGCCGCCGACCATGACAAAGTGGAAGTGGGCCACGATGAAGTAAGTTTCCGTCAGGTGAATGTCGGTGCCGGAGGTGCCGAGAAACACGCCGGTCAACCCGCCGATGGTAAACAAACCCATGAAGCCGAAGGCGTAAAGCATCGGCGTCTCAAAGGTGATGGAACCCTTGTAGAGAGTGAAGGTCCAGTTGAAAATCTTGATGGCCGAGGGCACGGCAACCAGCATGGTCAGCAGCGAGAACACCAGCACCGCATAGTTGGATACGCCCATGATGAACATGTGGTGGGCCCAGACAAAGAAGCCGAAAACTGCGATGGCCACCGAAGAAAACGCCACTGCCGTATAGCCGAATACGCGCTTGCGGCTGAAGGTGGAAATCACCTCGCTGATGACGCCCATGCCCGGCAGAATCATGATGTAAACGGCGGGGTGCGAGTAGAACCAGAACAGATGCTGAAACAGCAGCGGATCGCCGCCCTTGGCGGGGTCGAAGACGCCGATGCCGATGGTGCGCTCCAGGGCCAGCAGGACAATGGCGATGGCTAGCACCGGCGTGCCCAGCACCATGAGGATGCTGGCCGCGTAGTGGGCCCACACGAACAGAGGCAGCCGGAACCAGGTCATACCCGGCGCGCGCATTTTATGGATGGTCACGATGAAGTTCAATCCGGTAAAGATGGAACTGAAACCGGCAATGAAGACAGCCAGCCCCGTACTTAGCACGTTGGTGTTGACGTAGTGCGTGGAGAGCGGCGTGGTAAACGTCCAGCCCGTATCCACGCCGCCGGTAATCATGGTGACCAGCACCAGGATTCCGCCGATCACGTACAGGTACCAACTAAGCAGGTTGACCTTGGGCAGCGCCAGATCCTTGGCCCCGATCATCATGGGGATAAAAAAGTTGCCCAGCGTGGCCGGGACCGAAGGCACCAGGAACAGAAAGATCATGACCACGCCATGCATGGTGAACACCTTGTTATAGGTGTCGGTGGCCATCAGATCGCTCTGCGGCGTCAGTAACTCAAGACGAATAAGTCCCGCCAGCGCGCCGCCGATAAAGAAGAAGAAGGTGATCGAGATCAGGTAGAGAATCGCAATCCGCTTGTGATCGCCGGTCAGCAACCAGCTCAGCAAACCGTTCTCTTTGCTGAGATAGTTCATCTTCGGAATTCTCGCCGTGGACTGGTCGGGAAGACTGACAATTGTGTCGCTCATTGCTTCACCGTTCCTTGCGCAGCAGGCGCCTGCACTGCGGGCTTTTGTACTGCGGGAGCAGCCTTGCCTTCGCTCTCAGGCAGCATGTCGGTTGTGTTGGTCGTCTGCTGAATGCGGTAGTCGGAGTTGAGATTCTTGATGTACTCAATCAGCGCGATAATGCCTTCTTCGCTGATCTGCCCCTGATAGGTGGGCATGATGGGGGCGTAACCCTGCGTGATGTGTTCCGAAGGATTCAGGATGGCCTCGCGCAGGTAAGCGTCGTCGACGGTAACGGACTGCCCTGAAGTGAGCGCCAGCTTTGCGCCGTAGACATTGGCCAGGCTGGGACCGCGCGCATCGGGGCGGGTGTTGTGGCAGGCAGCGCAACTGAGGCTTGCAAAGAGACGTTCTCCGTTTTGCGCCAGCGATGCGCCGCTGGTGGAATCAGCCAGCCACTTGCGGTAGCCCTCCGGCGTCAGCACCACAATGTCACCCGTCATGGCCGAGTGCGCCGTGCCGCAATACTGCGTGCAGAACAGGTGATAGGTTCCCGGCGTGGTGGCCTGAAACCAGACCGTCGTATAGCGGCCCGGAATGGCCTCGCGCTTGACGCGAAACGCGGGAATGGAAAAGCTGTGGAACACGTCCTGCGAAATCAGAGTTAGTTGTACGGCGCGGCCGGCGGGCACATGCAGAGCGTTGATCTCATGCTGCCCGCCCGGATGCTCGGCCTTCCACATCCACTGCTTGCCCACTACGTAGATGTTCATGGCGTTGGCCGGCGGCGTGAAGACGCGGAAATAAATCAGCGCGCCCCACACAAACATGACCAGGAACAGGCCCAGCGGAATGATGGTCCAGGTGGCCTCCAGCAGCGTGGAGCCCTCGATCTGCACCGCGACCGGATGGCGCTTTTTGCTGTAGAGGATCGAGAAGCTGGTGATGAGCAGAACCACGATCGTCAGCCCGATCAGGCTGACCAGAACCATGAAGAAGAGCAGCGCGTCCATTTGAGGCGCAATGGTGGAGGCCTCCGGCGGAAACAGCGCGAAGTTCGTCATCCACTTGACGAGAAATTGCCAGATTATTGGACTGATGTGATCCATTCCTTTATCCGTTCACCTTTCGCCCCGTCTCTGGCTTGCTGTCTTGCCGGGCGTCCCGGCGAAACATGACCAGCATGAATCCACCCAGCGTGAAGAGTGTGACCAATCCGCCCAACTGCACCACCCGCGCCACGATGAGCGAATGCTTGTTGGTCTTGGGATCGTAGTGGTAGCAGTAAGTTAGGATGTTATCCACCGGCGAGCCGATGCGGTTGGCCGAAGCCTCCACCAGGCCCAGCCGCAAATCCTTGGGCGAGTACTCGACGCCCATGTAGTACTGGGCCAGCTTGCCCTCGGGAGTGACGATCTGAATCGAACTGGCGTGGGCAAACTGCGTGAGCTTGCCGTCCGGACCGGGTATCTTGACGTAGCCAAAACCCACGGCTTTCGTCAGCGCGTCGATGTTCGTCTGCGTGCCGGTCATGAAGTGCCAGCCTGCCGCTGATTCAGGATGCCCGTAGCGCTTGACGTAAATGCGTTTCTTGGCCGCGGCCAGATCGGTGCCCTCGCTGGGATCGATGCTCACCACGATGACATCGAAGTCTTTGCCGGGAACGAAATTTACCATCTGCAATGCGCCGGTCAGGCCGTTCAACTCCTCAGAGCAAAGCATGGGGCACTGGTAGTAAACGAGCGCCAGAATGGCCGGGCGCTTGCCAAAGTAACTGCCCAGTTGCACCTGCTTGCCCGCGTCGTCTGTAAAGGTTAGCCCCAGCGGCAGTTGCTCGTTGAGCCGCTGCGCGATCCCCACCTTGCTCAGAATCGTCGGCGGCTTATCGTTCACCGGGCCCAGCAGCTTTTCGCCGTAGCTGGAAACCTGGGCCAGCGCCGCCGGACTGAGCGCGGACAGGCTCAGGCCCACCGCAGCCGCGGCCAGGACCACGCTGCGCCAACTCCTCCGGATTTTGCCTGCATCGAACATGATGACCGCTTTCCTTCTGCTGCCGCGGCCGATGATTGCTATCGGCCGAAGTACATTCCGTGCTGAAACAACTTTCCTCAGGGCGTAGGCCCTATCGACTTAGGTCCGTTCCTGTACGGACTAATCGTCCGCCGCTTTAAAAGGGTCTGCTACTTTAGAGATTCCCCAGCTTGGCTTTGGACTCTCTACTTGTGCGGTTCCGGCCGTTTGTTTTCCGCGGCCTGCGCCGCAGCCTGATCCTGTTCGTACCCGGTGCGCGCAAAACCCCTGGTCAGCGGCACGGCCACGGTTGGTTCCTTATCCCCGGTCATGAGCGGCGCTTTGACCACAGCCTGCGCCTGCGGCAATCCGCGCTGCGCCAGCAGTTCCATGGCGCGCTCAATCGGTATCCGCACCTTGCCCTGCGAACGGTCTACCCAACTGTAGTGATCCAGCAGCAGGTCTTCGCGAGAGTGCAGATCGGCGATATCCTGATTGCCGTCATCGGTTTGCAGACGTGGCGTGGGAAAGCGCTGCGTCAGCTCCGCCACCTTCTGCTGTAACTCGGGATTGGCGGGCAGGTTGCCCAGCGGACGCACATCCACGGGCGATGCCCACTTGGTTCTCGGTCCGTCTTCCCTGGCCATGTTGGCGTTGATGACCTTGCCGATGCCATACGCCAAAACTGCGGTCACCACCACAAAGATGCTGAGCGCGGTGAGAAAGACCAGGATGCCCGTAACGCGCACATCGGATTGCTCGAATCCCTTCGACGCATCGATGGGCTCCGGCGAGCCGTGCTCCAGTTCGTCCTTCTCGGGTTCATTTGGATTATGCGTGGGCATGTTCTGGCTCCAGAATCTCCGCAACGTGCGGATCGTTGGTTTGCACCAGGGGCCGCGTCTGCAAACGCGTGCAGAAGAAGGCAACCCAGAAGGCCACCATGGCCACCGGTACGGCCACGTACTCAAGAATTCCCCAACTGAAATGGAGGTTGCCGGCGGCGTCGTTGAAGTTCGGCTCAATGAGCCAGAACAGATCGAAGGCCCGCGCAAACACCATCCATTGGCACACCCGCAGCAGGCGCTTCTTGTTGCGCTTGAGGTCGCGCGACAACAGCAGCGTGAACGGAATCAGCCAGTGAAAAATGAAGTCGAGGGTGATGATGACGCCCCATCCACCGCGGAAGCGCGCCAGGTACCAGGGAATCTCTTCCGGCAGGTTTCCCGACCAGATGATGAGGAACTGCGAGAAGGCCAGGTAGATATTCAGCATGACAAAAGCGAAGGTGAACTTGCCCAGATCGTGCTGCTCGGTGGTGCGCAGGATGGTGCTGAACGGCTCGGCTTTGGAAAGCGAAATGACGACGATGATGGAAAGCGCCAGCACGCCATAGATTTGGCCGACGAGAAACAGCAGGCCGTAGATTGAGGAGTACCAGGTGGGATCGAGCGACATGACCCAGTAAATGACGGCTGCGGTCATGGTGAGCGCATAGATCAGCACGCCGGGGCCGCTGATATTTTCAAAGCGCTTGATCCACTCGGGCGTGGTGGCGGGCGAGGCCGCGTCGCGCTGCATTCCGAGAGAGTTGAGCCGCCATGTGTAGAAGCCCCAGATGGCGAAGCAGACCAAGCCGGTCACGATGAAGGCCGTGGGATTCAGCATGGGCCGCTTGAACTCGATGGCATGGGCCTGAATCTCGTTGATCCATCCGGATTTCAAGGCCGCGCTGACGTCGGTTACCGCCGCCCACAGATAGAGCTTCTTCAGCGAAAAACCGATCACCAGCCAGTAGACGAATACCAGCGGCAAGGTGCGGCTCATGGCTTCAAGCGGACGGCGCAACAGCAGGCCCCACTTGCCGCCTGTGACGTATTGCACCATCAGCAGGGCCAGCCCGCCTACGGCGAATCCGAAGGTGAGCATCAGGCCGAGCAGCCACGCGCGCAGCACATGATCGATGGATTTGTCGGCGACTGCCAGAGCGGCGGCGATCGCCGAGAAGACCAACCCGGTAACCAGCGCGCGCGTCTTCCAGCCGTCCACAAAGGCGGGTGCGCTGAGGTCGGCGGGAAGCGTTTTGGCGTGCGTCTCGTGAGCCATTGCGTGTGTCCTTACTTGGAGGCCGCGGCGGACTTGGAGGCCGCGGCGGACTTGGCGGCCGCGGGGGCCGGTTTGCTTTGAGGAATCTTGATCGCGGGATCTGCCGGATTGGCCGGAGCCATGCCGGGAGTTCCCTGCTTGTTATCGTGCGGATAGGCCTGGATGGCGGAGGAAGGCAAGGTCCACGGTTCGGCAAAGCCTGCAGGCAGATGGCTTTCAGCGGCCACGTCCTTCAGGTTCTTGACTTGAACGCCCGCGGGCACGTCCTCCGGCTTGGCGGCCTGGCTCAACTGCAAGGCGCGCACGTAGGCCGCAACAGCCCAGCGATCCACCGGCGTCAATTGCGACGCGTAGTCGGGCATGGCTCCGTAGCCGTGGGTCATCACGTAAAAGTAGTGCGAGATGGGTTGCGACAGGCGTACCTGGTCATGCAGGTTGGCGGCCGGCTTGTAGCCGCGCTGCACAATCTCGCCCAGGCCGTTGCCCACGCGCGAGTGGCAGGGCGTGCAGTAGATATTGAACCGCTCCTGTCCGCGACGCAGCACTTCCATCGTCACCGGAAAAGGCATCACGTTCAGCTCTTCGCGATAGCCGTTGGCGGCCTGCACCACGCCGGTGTAGAAGTAGCTGTCTTCGCGCAACTGGCCGCGGGCCACGGTGTTGGGCACCTGGGGCCGCGCGCCGCGCTGGTCGGCAAACATGAGCGAGCCGCGCTGCGGAATGATCTTGGGCTGGTTCTGCATGTCCTGGCGGCAACCGGAGACGAACAGCAGCGCGGCGAAAGCGAAGATGACGGTTGCGAGGGTGCGCGGTCTTCCGCCCTTTCCGCAGAAAGAAGCGGAAGATATGGGGCACGGAGCTTGGATGGCTCTCTGATCTCTGATCTCTGATCTCTGATCCATCAGTACTCCACCTCCACCACGGAAACCGGCTGAAAGCTTTCCAGATACTTTCTGGCTTCTACCAGATCGAACTTCGGGTCCAGCGCCTCAAGGCACAGGAAGAACTTGTCGGTCGTTGCGCCATCGCGGAAGTTGGGCGCGTTGAATAGCGGATGATAGAGAGCCGGCAATCCGTTCAGCGCCAGCATGCCGAAGGCCGCCGACAAACCGGCAAACAGAATGGTCCACTCATAGGCGGGCACGATGAACGCCGGCCAGGAGTAGAGCGGACGCCCGGCGATGTTCAGCGGATAGGCCCAGACCGACACCCATGTCTCAAACAGAAACATGGCAGCCAGCCCCATCAGTGCGCCGATCAGCGTGAGCAGCGGCACCTTGTTGTGGTGGAAGCCGATGGCTTCCGCGGCCTCTTCCACCGGATAGGGCGTGTAGCAGTCCAAGCGCCGCCAGCCATCCTTGCGTGCTTGCTGCGCGGCCCTCACCAGGTCGCCCGGCGTATCGAATTCGGCCAGAAGGCCGTACGTTCCTTCGCGTGCTGGCATCAGTCACCTGCCTTTGCTTCTGCCTTGGCCGTGATCTTGGCGCCGGGCAGCATCATGCGGATTTCAGACATGGGAATCATGGGCAGGAAGCGCACAAACAAGAGGAACAGCGCCGTGAACAATCCCAGCGTTCCGACATAGACCATGTAGTCCCACTTGGTGGCGCGATAGGTTCCCCACGACGAGGGCAGAAAGTCGCGGTAGAGGCTGGTGACAACAATGACGAAGCGCTCAAACCACATGCCCGTGTTGACCACGATGGAGATGAAGAACATGAAGGGGATCGAGGTGCGCAGCTTGCGCGACCACAGGGTCGTGAGCGGAATCGCGATGTTGCAGGCGATCAGCACCCAATAGGACCAGCCCATGGGACCGAACATGCGATTCCACATCATGAACGCTTCCCAGTGCGAGGCCGAGTACCAGGCCATGAAAACTTCCATGCCGTAGCCGTAGGCCACAATCAAGCCCGTGGCCAGCATCACCTTGCCCATGTTGTCGATGTGGCGCTCGGTGACCAGGCCTTCAAGGTGATAGAACTTGCGCAACGGAATGGCCAGCGTGAGCACCATGGCAAAGCCGGAGTAGATTGCGCCGGCCACAAAGTAGGGCGGGAAGATGGTGGTGTGCCAGCCCGGCAAAACGGCCACGGCAAAGTCGAAGCTGATGACTGTGTGCACGGAAAGCACCAGCGGCGTGGCCAGCCCGGCCAGCAGCAGCGAGGCTGTTTCGTAGCGCATCCAGTGGCGCACCGAACCGCGCCAGCCGAGCGAGAGAAGGCCGTAAAAATACTGCGCAAACTTGGACTCGGAGCGATCACGCATGGTGCCGAAATCGGGAACCATGCCGATGAACCAGAAGACCACGGAGATGGTGGCGTAAGTGGAAACCGCGAACACATCCCACATGAGCGGCGAGCGGAACTGCGGCCACACATTCATGGTGAAGGGCAGTGGCAGCATCCAGTACGCCAGCCACGGACGGCCCACGTGAATCAGCGGGAACATGCCGGCGCAGACCACGGCAAAGATCGTCATGGCCTCGGCAAAGCGGTTGATGGAGTTGCGCCAGGTCTGCTTGAACAGCAGCAGAATCGCGGAGATCAGCGTGCCGGCGTGGCCGATGCCGATCCACCAGACAAAGTTGATGATGGCGAAGCCCCAGGCCACCGGCTGCGTGATGCCCCAGATGCCGACGCCGACCAGGAACAGCCAAGTCAGGGCCACCATCAACATGGTAGCCAGCGCGCCGCCCACGCCGAACAGGGCAAACCAGCCCAGCGGCGTATCCGGCGTGAGCACGATGCGCGAGATCTTCTCGGTGACCGACCGGAAGGTCTGGCCCGGCGCAATGACCCTGAATTCTCCGGTCGCCGGATCGGTTCCGGCGATGCGGCTCGCATCGCGAGCTAAATCGGGTTTTGCCTCTTTCGGTTTCAGGTCGCTGCTTGCCATCGAGCCTCTCAACCCTTGGCCGGCGCATGCTCCACCGGCGCTGCTTCAAGTTCTGGATTCGGATTCAGGACCGCGGCTACATACTTCGTGCGCGGACGTGTATTCAGATCGGCAAGCACCTGATAGCTGCGCTCGTCGGATTGCAGTTTTGCCACCTGGCTCTGCTTGTCGTTGATGTTGCCAAAGCTGATGGCCGAGGCCGGGCAGGCCTGCTGGCAGGCGGTGACAATTTCACCGTCGCGCACCGGGCGATTTTCCTTGTCGGCATCGATCTTGGCGGCGGAGATGCGCTGCACGCAGTAGCTGCACTTCTCCATCACGCCGCGCGAGCGAACGGAGACGTCGGGGTTGCGCAGCAGCTTGAGGCTCTCCGTCTCAAAGTCGGAGTAGAGCAGGAAGTTATAGCGCCGCACCTTGTAGGGGCAGTTATTGGAGCAGTAACGGGTGCCCACGCAGCGGTTATAAACCATGGCGTTGAGGCCCTCGGGCGTGTGCACGGTTGCGCCCACCGGGCAAACCTGTTCGCAGGGAGCGTTTTCGCAGTGCTGGCAGGCCATGGGCTGGAAGTGGGCGCGCGGCGCGGCCAGATCGCCTTCAAAGTAAGTGTCGATGCGCAGCCACTGCATGTTGCGGCCAATGCGCACCTGCTCCTTGCCCACGACAGCAATATTGTTCTCGGCATAACAGCTCACAATGCAGGCGTTGCAGCCGGTGCAACTGTTCATGTCGATGGACATTCCCCAGGCGTTTTCCTTGTACTCCCAGTTGGGGAACAGCGTGTTGTTCAGGTCGGTCTTTTCGTGGCCGGGGCCTTCATTCGCAAAACCGGGGTTGGCCTTGAACTCGTCCAGCGTGGCGTAGCGAATGATGCCGCGCTCGCTAATAGCCTCATTGGCTTCGAGCGAGTTGTTGCCGTTGCCCTGCCCGCCAAAGGCCTTCGACCTGTGATCTTGATAGTGGCTCTTCGTCACCGCCACGCCCCACTTACCTTCCACCTTTTTGATGGAACCCGTGGCGTAGAACGGAGCAGCCGTGGTGCGGATCAGATAGGCGTTGAAGCCAGCGCCCGAACCGACGCGGCCCGCAAACTGGCGGCCATAGCCCAGGTACACCGTGACCGAGTTATCGGGATGGCCCGGCACAACCAGCACCGGCGCCTTGACCTTGCGGCCGCCGACGGTCAACTCGACAATGTCGTCTTCTTCCAGGCCGAGTTTGGTCAGCGTCGCTCCGGAAACCAGAGCGGCGTTGTCCCAGCTCAGGTTGGTCACCGGCTTGGGCAGCTCCTGCAGCCAGCCGACGTTGGACCAGCGGCCGTCGTAGACGTTGGGGTCGGGGCGGAAGATGATTTCCAGCGTGTCTTTGTGGGACGGCGCGGGTGCCTTCATGAGTTGACCCACTACTGGCGCGATCTTCTGTCCCGAAACCGTGAATTCCGTTCCTTCAATCCATCCCGCATGCAGCGATTTGCGCCAGCCCGTCTCAAAATCGCCCTTGATTACAGGCTTCCACGTCTCGCGCACTGCGTCGTACGGACTCAAACCAGGTTCATTCAACAGCGCCTGAAAGAAGTGGTGCGCTGTCTTGCCGCCATAGAGCGGATCGATCATCGGCTGCACAATCGAAACCGTGCCGTCATACGAACGTGCATCGGACCATGACTCCAGAAAGTGCGCAGCAGGAATGTGCCAGTGGGCAATCTGCCCGGTCTCGTCCACATGCGAGCCGAGGTGCGCGACGAGCTTTGCTTTTTCGAAGGCCGCAGCAAACTCAAGATCGGCGGGAGCAGAGTAGATGGGATTGGCATTGAGAATTACGAGCCAATCTACCTTGCCTGCATTCAGATCAGCGACCAGAGCCTTCATGTCGGCAAGCTGGTCGGAGGGCAGCGGATTCGTCGGCTCGCCGGAGACAAACGCTGTTTTACCCACGTTGCCGAGAGCGTTGTTGATGGCCAGCGCCAATGCCGCAACAGAGGCATCCTGCTGCTCGCCGCCAATCACCACACACTTGCCAGCGTGCGCCTTTAAATCCTTGGCAACAGCAGCCAGGAATTTCTTCTGTTCCGGAGTCCAGTTATAGGACGGAACCTCAACGCCTGTAACTCCAACAGCCTTGGCCAACTCTGCGGCGAACGCCGGAATCTCGCTGGCGCGCAGTCCAAGCCGATGCTCGGCCTTCAGGCCGGTTGTCGTCGGCGTGCTTTCGATCGAGTAGAGACGGTTCAGCTTCTCTGGATTCTTGCGGCGCTCTGCATACTCGCGGACCAGCTTGTGGAAGCCAGGGAAACTCGCACCCGACAGGAAGTCCGCATCCAGCGAGACAATCACGTCAGCTTCGGTGAGCGAGTACTGAATACTCAAGCCCTTCCCGAGCGCCGTACCGGCAGTGGCCGGATCGTACTGGACCAGCGTCGCCTTGGGATAAGCCGCTTTGACCTCTTTCCATTGCCGCGCCAACGTCGGCGAGGTAATGGTCTCACTCAGAAAGTAGATACCTGCGCCGTCTTTGGTCGAGGCGACTTTGGCGCGCAAGGCAAGCGCAAACTCTGCCCACTCGCGGTTCTCGCCGCGATAAGTCACATGCTGCGAGCGGTCCGGATCATACAGGTCCAGCAGCGTTGCTTGGGTGAAGGGGTCCGACGAGCCCAAGTTATACGGATGCTCGGGATTGCCGTCGATCTTGATGGGGCGGTACTGATCGCTCTTGACCAAAAGCGGCACCGCGCCGGTTACAAACGGATGCGCCGTGGCAAAGTAATTCGGCTTGCCCAGAATCAGGTCTTCGGGCTGCTTGACATAGGCGTAAATCGGCTCGTCGGGCTGCTTGGTGCAACCGGCAAGGCCGGCCAGCGCCAGGGACGCGCCCATCAGCTTCATGAAGCCGCGCCGCGAAACCGGGTCAACCCACTCCTGCGCCGAGCCGGGAAACTCCTTCTCTACGGCTGCCTGAAACTCCGCCGTATTGGCCAGTTCGTCTACCGACTTCCAATACCGCTTGCCCTTGACGCCCTTCAGTTCCTGGCGCACCGCGGCCAGAGTCATCGGCGCGATCTGCTGAACGATTGCGGCCGGAGCCTGCTTCTTCTCTTTATCCACGCCGTTCCCTGCCGTCTCTGGGTTTCCGTTCCTATCTTGCCCACTCATGCGCTTGCTCATCGATGGCAGACCTCGCAACTGGTCAGATCCTTGGGGGTGCGAATCTTGTAGTGGGCAACGAGGAAGCCGCCCAATTCGTCCTGGCTGGTGAACTTCTTATAGGCAGGCGCTGCCGGCAGCGGGACCGGCGCAACGTCGCCCGCCAAACCGGATGCTCCACTGAGCGGCAACCTCAAGGCGGCCACTTCAGGACCGGAACTGGCCGGGTCCCTGGTTACGCAGTTCACGCTCTGCGCCGTGGGCACGCCGCTCTTCTCTTCGCCCACCAAGCACCATACCGGGCGGTCCTCGGAGGGCTTTTCCCAGGCCATGTTGTAGATCTCGCTGGTGGGCCGCAGATTCTTGGCCGGATTGCGGTGGCAGTCCAGGCACCACTCCATCTGCAAGGTGTTTTGCGCATACATCAGCGGCATCTGGTCCACACGGCCGTGGCAGGTGGAGCAGCCCAGGCCCTTGTTCACGTGAATCTCGTGGCTGTAGTACACAAAATCTGGCAGGTCGTGCACCCGGGTCCACGGCAAAGACTGGCCGCTTGCCCAACTGGCGCGCACCGGCTCCAGCAGTTGCGCGTTGGTCCAGATTTGCGCGTGGCAGTTCATGCAGGTCTTGGTGGGCGGGATTCCGGCGTAGCTCGACTTCTCTACCGTGACGTGACAGTACTGGCACTGCAAGCCCAGCCCCTGCACATGATGCTTGTGACTGAAAGGCACGGGCTGATCCGGACGCTGGCCCTGCCGCGTGACCCACGGCGAGCGCTGCAACTGGTCCAGAGTGACCCCCAGGGCGATCACAATCAGCCCGGTCAGAACCAGGCTCATGCGAGCCAGGGCATTGGAGCTGCGGTCAAATATCTGCGCCATGCGTACTTTCCCTGCTAGATTTTTCTTTTTGATGCGCCCGCTGTGCTGGCGGTCACATTAGTTTTGTGCATTTTTTGTTATTGGGTACAGAACCACGGCGAGGCGGGAAACCCCGGAAAATCAATATAGCAGCCAAAGGCCACAACACGACAGTCTCCAACTGCCTGAATCTTAAAGAAATTCTCTGCGGAACAATTTTGCAATCCGCTGAAAAGAAAGATGGTTGTGATAACAGGCAATGCGTGCAAATCAATCCGGCGCCACAGGCCGAGGATGCGCCGGAGGCTGGGATCGTGGACCAAAGCTATCACGCATGCCGCAGAATCGGCCACAACAAAATCTCGGTTCAGCCTTTCCAGAAAGCGATGACTGCGCCGCCCGTCACGATCAAGGCGCCCCCGGCATAGATGGGCACGGTGGGCGACTGCCCGAAGCGGACCTTGTTCAGGACTTGCGCCATCAGGAAGAACAACACCACGTAGACACCGAGCAGCTTGCCGAAGTCCCAGCGCGGCACGTTGACCACCGATCCATAGGCGGCCAACACAGCTGCTCCGGCAGCAAAGGCCAGCACCCGGCCAAAGCCTGAGGAGCGATAGAAGCTGACCTGAAAGAACGAGTCTCCATAGGCCTCAAGGAATGCAGCCAGGGCAAGGACGGCAAATGCGCCCAGCGGGTTTGCAATCAGCCGGTCAAGAATATTCGTCAAGAAAGACCTCCTGGGGAATGGGAAAGAATGCGGGGGAATCGCATACCGGCAAGCGCAGGACGCAAACGGGGAAGCCGAACCGCGCCTGCGGTAACAACTGGATGCATTAGAATGCTCCAAAGGCGCTAAAAGCCAGTTGCCTTCAGCAATAAAACAAACAGGATTGCGGACTTCGGTCCGGAGGGCGGACCTGCATCATGCGGTAAGCCTGAAAGGGATGGGCCATGAAATACGCCGGATTGCTGGTCTTGCCAGCCGGGTTCTTTCTCTCCATCGCAGCGCTTCTGCTGTTTCCCTCCCCGGCCCCGCGCGCCGCTTTTGTAGTGTGCGGACTGGCCGTAGAGGGGTTGGGACTGGGTGTTGCGTTGCGCGGCCATATGGAAGCGCGGGGGGGAGACCGCTCATGACTCCTGCTGCTCCCATGACCGATGCCGTCTTCGCCCTGACTCTGGCGCTCCTGTTTCTGGCTCCGCTAGCTATAGCCGGGGTGGCTCTCATCAATACTGGGCTGGGGCGTTCGCGCTCTGCAACCCAGGCCCTCTTGGGTAACCTGGCCATTTTGGCCGTGACCGCCATCGTGTTTGCCGTGGTGGGCGCGGCCTTTGCCGGCACGCCCGGCCTGCTGTCCTGTTGCGGGGGGCACTCGTTTCAACTGGGCGGCAAGAGCTGGAACTGGCTCGGCGCCGGGCCGTTTCTGCTGGGCGGGATGGGCTCCAGCGCACCGGAGTCGCAGCTTGGCCTGCTCTTTGAATTCATGGCCGTGGCCCTGGCCGCCATGGTGCCCTGGGGCTCGGGCGCCGACCGCTGGCGGCTGACGGCGGGCTGCGCGGCCGCCGCTGTGCTGGCTCTGCTCGTCTTTCCGCTGCTGGCGCATTGGGTGTGGAACGGGGGGTGGCTGAGCCAATTGGGAGTCAATTTTGGTTTGGGCGCGGGATTTTTGGACGGGGGCGGGGCGGCCACCGTGCATGTTCTGGGCGGCCTGAGCGCATTGGCCGTAATCTGGATCGTCGGCCCGCGCAAGGGCAAGTTTCCCAAGGAAGGCTTTGCCACTGCCCTTCCCGGCCACAACGCGGTCTATATTCTGTTCGGCTGTTTGCTGGCCCTGGTGGGGGGGCTGGCGTGGAACGTGGCGGGCGCGGTGCTGTGGCTGCATGCGCCGCTGGCCGCGTTGCCGGTAACGGCGGTCAATACCCTGCTGTCCGCCTCCGGGGCGGTGGCGGCCACCTTCATCGTGACCCAGGTGCGCTTTGGCAAGCCCGACGCCAGCCTCTGCGCCAATGGCTGGCTGGCAGGCCTGGTGGCCTCCAGCGCCTGCGCCGGGATCATTGCGCCGGGCCCGGCGCTGTTCGTGGGCATCGTTGCCGGCATCGCCACCCCACTGCTGGTGGAACTGCTGGAGCTGGCCGTCTCTATCGACGACCCTTCGGGCGCCATCACGGTGCACGCCGCGGGCGGCCTGTGGGGACTGGTGGCCGCCGGGTTGTTCGCCCCGCAAGCCGGACAGTTGGTGGCGCAGTTGGTGGGCATCGCCACCCTGCTGGGGCTGATCCTGCCGCTGGTCTATCTGCTGTTCTGGCTGCTCAACCGCGTGGTTCCCTTCCGCGTGGATCCGGACGGCGAGCGCATCGGCATGGACCTGCACGAGTTGGGCGGCGGCGCGTATCCCGAGTTCGTGATTCACCGGGACGAGTCGTACCGGTAAAAAGCAGAGATCAGAGATCAGGGATCAGAGATCAGAGATCGAGGGTCAGAGAACAGAGATCAGGGGTCAGAGATCAGCGATCGAGACCTGCCATCGAAAGCCGTGCTTATCCAGAACTCGGAAGCGAGACCTGGGAGAGTGCGGCTTTTGCCATGCGGGACGTGGCGATTTGAGGCCAAAAAGCCGTTTTTTTGCTCGAAAATCACCCAAAAACGCCCAAAAACAGGCTAAAAACGACCGTTTTTGGGTCAGGGAACGGTCATTGATTTCCGATTTAAGTTATTCATTTATTGATGGTTAGATGCAAGTGTCCGCATATAACGGTAGCTGCAAAATGGCAGGGGGGGATGGGGTATTTGGGGTTCGAAACGGTCCTTTAGCTGTCATTTTGAACCGGGGACATACCTGACACTGCACAGGTCCATGGCCTCTCGATTCCATTGTGCGCCATGGGCAGATTTATTCGGCAAAGGCGGTGGCGCAGCGGCAATCGCATGAAGGGGTTTTAGTGCCGAGGAAAAGCTTCAGCGCGGCCCTTCGGGACGCGAAATAGATGGGTGGGATGCTATCCCAGGGTTGCGCTGCGCTCCACCCTGGGCTATTTTCCCATCTTCCCTCCGGGAAGAACGCGGTTGATCTTCCGGAATGAACGACAAATTCAAGCCGTCAGATATCGAAGTCTTTGACCGCTTGATTTTGTGCGTTGAGTTCATGCTTTCCCCGGTCTCAAAATCGAGACCGGGGGCACCCGCAAAGAGATACAGGGATAGAGGATGAAAGGATTCTCGCTGTTTCTGTAGGGTTGGCCTCACGCCTTCCCCGGTCTCAAAATCGAGACCGGGGCCACCCGAGCGTGGCACAAAATCAAGCGGTCAAAAGCGCTAGTGGCGCGCCAGCAGGAGCATCAGCGCGAACAGGGCAATCGGCAGCAGGGCCAGCCCCACATAAAGCAGCAGCTTGCGTCCGCCGGGGAGGCCGCGGACCAGGCGCAAGGGGCGGCGGCCTTCGTCTTCCACGCCGACCTGCTCCTGGTGCTCCAGTTCCCAGGCCATCTCGTTGGCGGTGGCGTAGCGGTGGCGGGGATCGCGCTCCAGGGCGCGGTAGAGAATCTCCTGCAACTCGGGGGCAATCTCCGGCCGCAGCTTGCGCGGAGGCTTGGGATCGTTGAGCAGGCGCTCGTTCATCACCGCCAGGGGAATGGGTCCGCTGAAGGGAGTCTGGCCGGTCAGCATCTCGTACAGCATGATGCCCAGGGCGTAGATGTCGCTGCGCTGGTCGCCGCGCTGGCCCTTGACCTGTTCGGGCGAGATGTAATCCGGGGTGCCCAGCAGGGGCGAGGGACCGGCAAAGGTCAGCCGCCGGGCATCCTCTTTCATGGCGATGCCGAAGTCGATGAGCTTGATGCGGTCCTCGCCGTCGACCATGATGTTTTCCGGTTTAAGGTCGCGATGCACCACGCCACGCTTGTGCATGTAATCGAGTGCGTCGCAGATGCCCAGGGTCAGGCGGATCGCCCGATCGATGGGCAGTTTAGCTTCCTGAGTCAGGATCGTGCGCAGCAGGCGGCCTTCGACCCACTCGATGACCATGTAGACGCGGCTGCGCTGTTCGCCGTTGAAGGTCTTCACAATGCCGGGGTGGTCGAGCGTTTGGCCAATCTCCTGCTCGCGCTTGAAGCGCTCGACCAGAATCTGATCGGCCTCCATCTCCGGGTGCGGGACCTTGAGGGCCACCTGCTTGCCGTCGTGCAGGTCGGTGGCCTTGAACAGAGTGGCCATGCCGCTGCGGGCCACGGTGGCATCGAGTCGGTAGTGGTCGAGCGTCGCTCCGGGTCCGAGTGTCGTCATGGGGAAATCAATCGTCGTCATGGGCAGATCCTGCCGATCGATTCGATTGTTTCATGCAAAGTCATAAGAGTTTCGTTATGATCCTCAAAAGAAAACCGGTTCCAGCCGCCCCCCGGCTGCAAACTCCGGTTGCGGACTCGATGGGGGATGGGTCAAACTGGACTCCCCGGTAAAGACGAACCCTCCTGCTTGCCCGGCATTCTCTGTTTGGATTCGGATATGCTTCGTTTTTTGCGATATGCGGTGGTTTTGCTGGGGATTGTGTGGGCCATGGCGCCCGGCGCAAATCCCGCTGCCGCAGCCAAGGCCAACTTCACGCACCCAAAAAACGTGCAGGAGACAGGCTTTCTGAATCGCCGGATCGAGCTGCACGGGGTCAGCTACCGTTTCCAGGTCTACCTGCCGGAAGAGTGGCGGCGGAACGACCACAAGCAGTGGCCCATTCTGCTGTTTCTGCACGGGCGCGGCGAGCGCGGCTCCGAAGGCATGTGGCAGACGCAGATCGGTCTGCCTCAGGCGGTGCGCGACCACCCGGAGCGCTGGCCGTTCGTGATTGTGATGCCGCAGTGTCCGCTGGCCAACTACTGGACCGACCCGGAGATGCTGGAGATGGCCATGGCCGCTCTGGACCGGGAGACGGCGGAGTTTCGCGGCGACCCGGAACGCACCTATCTGAGCGGGCTTTCGCTGGGCGGGTATGGGGCATGGGAGCTGGCGCGGCTGTATCCCCGGCGCTGGGCCGCGGTGGCCATTGCGGCCAGCGGCGTGTTTTGGAGCTACGCTCCGGAGCGGTTGCAGCAGGCGGGCACCCTGCCCGCGGAGTATGCCAAGGCGCTGGGCCGCACCCCGGTGTGGCTCTTTCACGGAACCGACGACAACGTGGTTGCATCGCGCCAGAGCGAGCTGATGTATCAGGCCATCAAGGCGAACAACGGGCATGTGCGGCTGTGGTATTACCAGGGCCTGAAGCACGACTGCTGGACCCGCGCCTACGGCGAACCGGAGTTGCCGCGCTGGCTGCTGGCGCACCATGGCGGCCCCAAGCCGGAGCAGTCTACCTTTGCCGAGCGGTTGGTGATTCCCTTCCATCCGCCGGCCATCAAGCTGCCTCCGGGCTTGCTGGACAGCATGACCGGGGAGTACCGCGACCTGCATGGGCATCCGGTCGTGTCGGTCTTCCGCCAGGGCGAGCAGCTCTACGAAAAGAACCTGCAGGGCGAAGTGGCCGAACTGGCCGCGGAATCGCCCACCACGTTCTTCTATCCCAACGGATCGAGCACCACCCGGCTCTTATTTGAGCGCGACCCGCAGGGCCATGTGGTTGCCCTGTTGCTGCGCGACGATCGCCACCAGGAACGGTGGGAGAAGAAAAATGGAGCTTCAAGCCGCTAGGTGTTTGAGCGCATGGTTTGGTTGTTTGGGATGGAGGAGCAGGACTCCATTCGAATGCCGCAGGGGCTAAAGCCCAGGGTTTTTCGGCTTCTTTTCGGCACGACTGAAGTCGTGCCCTGTTACAGAGCATGAGTTTCTCGTAAGTAAACGGCGTTTTTCGCAGCCTGTAAAGTCGAGCTCTGACACAAAACGATTTTTGAAACACGTTGGCGCCAATTCGCGCGATCAGAGACAGCGACTACTCTTTTCGACAGCGACTACTCTTTTTGGAACGCATCGCAACCCCTTTGCGTACAGATTCCAAGACGGCAGCAAGGAGGCAGAAATGTATTGCAGCGGATGTGGTCAGGTTTTAACGCCGGGGCAGACGGCCTGCCCCCAGTGTGGGCGTCCGGTTGGCGCGCCGGTTCCCGTTGTGCCCGGGCTCGCTTACCAACTGGAGAGCTACGCCGGCAAGGTGCGGGCGCTGAGCATTGTGTGGTTCGTCTATGCGGCCTTGTCCGTGGCCTGGGGACTGGCTGGGCTGGCCTTTGCCGGCATGTTCTTCTCAGGGCAATTCGGCCCGTGGATGAATGGGCCCTGGGCGCATGGTCCTTTTCCGCCGGGGATGCTCGGACCGGCGCTGATGCGGTTTGCCTGGATCGCGATCCTGGTGCGGTCCGGCCTGGCGCTGGCGGCAGGATGGGGCCTTTACGAACACGCCCAGTGGGGACGGATCGTGGCCATTGTGGCCGCGATTCTGTGCCTACTCAAGTTCCCGTTGGGAACCGCATTGGGCATCTGGACCCTGGTGGTGCTGCTCGGCTACCGCAATACGACGCTCTACGAGCAACTGTGAGAAGCAGGTGACAGGTGGCAGGTGACAGGTGACAGGTGACAGTGGGTTGCCTGCGGACACGACGGAAGGCGCGGACAAGCTGACAGCTGATTGCTGACCGCTGACGGCTCGCTTTTTGCAGTCGCTCTGGCGGTACAATTTGTACTATGAGCTTCCCTGATATCAGAATGCGCCGCTTGCGGCGCAGCGAATCCATGCGGGCGCTGGTGCGTGAAACCACCGTCGAGCCCGGCGACCTGATCTATCCCCTGTTTATCTGTCCCGGCGAGGGCGTGCGGCGCGAAGTCGGCTCCATGCCTGGGGTCTTCCAGCTTTCGATCGACGAGATTGTGCGCGAGGCCGAAGAGGCCGCGAGCCTGGGCCTGGGCGGACTGCTGCTGTTTGGCCTGCCGGAGAGCAAGGACGAAACGGGCACCGGCGCGTGGGACGAAAACGGCATTGTGCAGCAGGGTTTGAGAGCGCTGAAGCAGAGCGCGGCTGCCAAGAAGCTGGTGCTGATTGGCGACGTGTGCCTGTGCGAGTACACCAGCCACGGGCACTGCGGCATCATCAAGGAAGGCCGCGACGGGTGGGATGTGGAGAACGACCCGACCCTGGATCTGCTTGCCCGCACGGCCGTGAGCCAGGCCAAGGCCGGCGCCGACGTGGTTGCGCCCAGCGACATGATGGATGGGCGCGTGGCCGCCATCCGCAAGGCACTGGACGCGAACGGCTGCGCGAATACGCCCATCCTCAGCTACGCCTCGAAGTTTGCCTCGGCCTTCTACGGACCGTTCCGCGAAGCCGCCGAGTCTGCGCCGCAGTTTGGCGACCGCAAGACCTACCAGATGGATGGGGCCAACCTGCGCGAAGCCATGCGGGAGATCGACCTGGATTTGCTGGAAGGCGCGGACATGATCCTGATGAAGCCGGCCATGCCTTATTTGGACGTGGTGCGGGCGGCGCGGGAACGGGTGGACGTGCCCATCGGCGCCTACCAGGTGTCGGGCGAGTACTCCATGCTGCAGGCCGCTTTCCAGAAGGGCTGGCTGGACAGGGATCGCGCCATTCTGGAGTCGCTGATTGGGATTCGCAGGGCTGGTGCGGATTTTGCGGTGACCTATTTCGCCAAGGACGCTGCCAAGCTGCTGGGATAGAGATTTTTGGCGTAAATGAGGTTGACAGTGTTGTGCGAGCCCACCCTAGCCGCAAGAACAAAAACGCGGCGAGGGTGGGGCACCCGGTCTACTATTCTGCTTCAAAAATGCCTACTTTTGAAGGAACGCCAGCAGGTCTGCGTTGACCTTGTCTTTTAGGGTTGAGCACATGCCGTGCGGCGCGCCTGGATAAATCTTGAGCGTGGATCCCTTCACCAGAGCGGCGGAGAGGATTGCTGAAGCGTTGATGGGCACCATCTGGTCGTCGTCGCCGTGGAGGATCAGCGTGGGCACGTCGATCTTCTTCAGGTCCTCGGTAAAATCGGTCTCGGAGAAGGCTTTGATGCAGTCCAGAACGGCCTTGAAGCCGGCCTGCATTCCCTGCAGCCAGAACGAGTCCTTGAGCCCCTGCGAGACGTTGGCGCCGGGGCGATTGGCTCCGTAGAACGGCACGGTCAGATCCTTGAAGAACTGCGAACGGTCCGCCAGAACGCCAGCGCGGATGCCATCGAAGACCGCAATCGGCAATCCGAGTGGATTGGCGGGGGTCTGGAGCATGAGCGGCGGCACCGCGCCGATGAGAACGGCTTTGGCTACGCGCTTGGACCCGTGGCGGCCGATGTAGCGCGCCACTTCACCGCCCCCGGTGGAATGGCCGACGTGGACCGCGTTGTGCAGGTCCAGCGCATCGGTCAGGGCCGCCAGATCGTCGGCATAGGTATCCATATCGTTGCCATTCCAGGGCTGAGCAGAGCGGCCATGGCCGCGGCGGTCATGCGCGATGGCGCGATAGCCGTGCGAGGCCAGAAACGCCATCTGATCTTCAAAAGCATCAGCGCTCAGCGGCCAGCCGTGGCTGAAGACAACGGGCTGACCCGCGCCCCAGTCCTTGTAGTAGATTTCGGTGCCGTCTTTGGTCGTAATTGTGGGCATAAAGAAGCTCCTTGTTGCGGGTTGAGGAATTGCGTTGGGGTTGGGGAAGGTGAGGAGACGCAGCCTGACACACACTGAGACCATGGCGTACCTGACAGGCCTGGGTTTGCTTGCTCTTATCCTAAGATGCTTTTGCGGGCCTCGGGTTGCGTGAAGAAATGATCCCGACCCTGCCACAAATCACTTTGCGCGACCGCGGTGGTGTGGTCTTCTAGAGACACACCCCTATGCTTGATCGAATCGAAAATTATTTTGAGTTCGCGCGCCTCAAGACCAACTGGCGCACCGAGATACTGGCCGGCGTCACGACGTTTCTGACCATGGCCTATATCGTGCTGGTGAATCCGGCTATTCTGTCGGCAACCGGCATGCCGCTGGCCGCGGTCACCGCCGCCACCTGCCTTTCCGCGGCCTTCGGCTCCATTCTGATGGGCGTAGTGGCGCGGTATCCCATTGCGCTGGCCCCCGGCATGGGCCTGAACGCCTACTTCACCTACGCCGTTTGCCTCAAGATGCACATCCCCTGGCAGACCGCGCTGGGAGCGGTCTTCCTCTCCGGCGTGATCTTTCTGGCGCTGACCGCCGTGGGCATCCGGCAGATGATTCTGCGGGCTATTCCCCACGAGCTTTACGCGGCGGTGGCCAGCGGCATTGGCCTGTTCATCGCCTTTATCGGCTTCCGCAATGCGGGCCTGGTGGTGGGCGACCCGGCAACCCTGGTTACGCTGGGCAATATCCGCAACCCCTCGGCCTATCTGGCGCTCATCGGCCTCATCTTGATGGTGGCGCTGATGGCAAAAAAGATCCGCAGCGCGCTGCTGATCGGCGTTCTGGCCATCACCGGAGTCGCCTGGGCGATGGGGTTGACACACTGGACGCCCGCGACCGGCGGCTTGCATTCGCTGGCTTCGACCGCCTTCCAGCTCGATATTCGCGGCGCTCTCAACAAGGGGCTGTTGGAGATTGTTTTTGTCTTCTTCTTTGTGGACCTGTTCGACAACCTGGGGACCCTGATGGCGGTGGCCAAGAGGGCCGGACTGATCGACGAGGACAACAACATTCCCCGACTCAATCGAATTCTGTTTACCGACGCCACGGCCACGCTGTTCGGCTCGCTGACCGGCACCTCGACGGTGACCAGCTATGTGGAATCGACTGCCGGCGTGGCAGCGGGAGGGCGCAGCGGCGTAACCGCCATCGTGACCGGACTGCTGTTTCTGTGCGCCACGGTGGCCGCGCCGTTTGTGGGCATTGTGCCCGCGGCGGCTACCGCTCCGGCGCTGATCCTGGTGGGCTCGCTGATGCTGGCCTCGATCTCCGAGATCAAGTGGCACGATCCGATGGTGGCGGTTCCCTCGTTTCTGACCCTGGTGCTGATCCCCTTCACCTCGTCGATCGCCAATGGGCTGGGGTTCGGCATCATCTCCTGGGCCGCGCTGCGGCTGGTGACCGGCAAGTTGGAGCGCAAGGAGTGGCTGCTCTATATTCTGGCCGCGCTGTTTCTGGCCCGCTTTGTGTACCTGGGCGCCAGCTAGGGCCTGCTCGCACGATTTCCAGAATTGATTTCGTGCTTTCCCCGGTCTCAAAATCGAGACCGGGGGCACCCAGGCATTCTTCCTGACGGTATAGAGGAAGAAGCATTTCCTCAGGGGCTAAAGCCCTGCTGATTTTGCGGCCTTTGCGGCACGACTGAAGTCGTGCCCTGTTACAGGGCATTTTCTTCCGAAGCGAAATCGTGCCCTGTTACAGGGCATTTTCTTCCGACGCCCGGATATCCACACTCTTCGAATTGCTAAACAACCCTCTTTGTGGCGGACACCACTCATGCCGTGCTCCGGTAGCGTTGCCAGATTGAATGCCCCTGGGTGGAGTTGAGCCAAAAGTCGTAAACTCTTTGCATCCTTCCCCTGTACTATGAGTGGGAGGCTTGAGTTGTGCTCTCGAAAATGCGCGCTATGAAGACGACCTGGAATCGGTGGATGGACGAAGCACGGCGGTTGACCCTGCCCAGGCTGGCCATGGCGGCAGCGGCCTCTCTGGCCCTGGCGCTGGGGCTCTCGGCCTGCGAGAACGTCGCCAGCTTTACCCAGCCCAGCCTGGTGCGCGTCATTGACGCCTCGTACATTGCCCCGGCCGTGAATGTGGTGGTGGAAGGCACGATGCTGGCCGGGAATATTGGCGAGGGGTACATCTCCGCGTATGGCACCCTGCCGGCTTCGAACGACGCCCTCATCAAGGTCACCGCCGCCACGGGGGGCGCTACGCTGGTGGCCGCCAATGCCACTTTGGCCGCCGGGCATCAGCACTCCGTCTTTCTTACCGACAACGGCGCGGCCGCCACCAGCTACACCGTCACCGTGCTGGAAGACCAGCAGACGGCGGCGGCCAGCGGCCACTCCGCCTTCCGTTTTATCAATCAGGCTCCCAAGACCGGCGCGGTTGATGTGTACATGATCCCCAGCGGCACCACGATGGCCAACACCATTCCGCTGGTCACCGACCTGGCCGTGGGCGCAACCTGGGGGTACGGCAGCTTTGCCTCGCAGACCGTCACCATGGTGATTGTGCCCACCGGCGCGATCACGCCCAAGTACACCTCCACCGCCATGGACCTGACCGGCGGCGAAGTGCGGACGGTGATGATCATCGACAGCCAGTTGACCAGCAATCCGCCGGTCTCGGTGGTGGTTGCGGACGACGTGAATTAGGGACTTGCTTCAAGAATGGATTTTGGTTGGACTCGATTAAAACCCCGCAGGGGCTAATGCCCGTGGTTTTTCGGATTCTTTTCGGCACGACTTAAGTCGTGCCCTGATACAAAGCGATTTTTAGAACAAGCTCGCGGGATTGTTCCAAGGCAGAATCTGTCACTGCCCTTAATCGCCGCTGCGCGTATACTTTTCGCCAATGCAGCCTATGGACCCAGCTTCGTTTATTTCATCGAATCTCTTGCAGAACGCGGCCGCCCTGACCGTCTTGCTGGCGTTTGTCGGGTATCTGGTCACGTTCATGATCACGCGCATGCGGGACCGCCGCCGCGACCGGCTGCGCATGGTGAACAGGCGGCTGAACGAGTTCTACGGCCCCCTCTATGTCGCCTCCAAGGCAGGCCACACCGCCTATCGCACGCTGCTCAAAAGACAGGGAAAGACCCAGAGCGAGCCGATCCGCGATGAGGATCTGAAGGACTGGATTCAGTGGATGCAGACCATCTTCATGCCTCTGAACGACATCCGCGAGAAGATCATTATCGAGAAAGCCTATCTGGTGGTCGAGGAGCAGATGCCGCAGTGCCTGCTGGATTTTGTGACCCATGTGGTGGGTTACAAGGCGGTGATGGCCAAGTGGGGCGAGGGCGATTACACCGAGCGGCGCGCGACTATCGGCTGGCCACCCACGTTCGACAACTACGTGGAGCGCTCCTACAAGGCCCTCAAGTCCGAACAGATGCGCCTGCTGAATAGTTCCATGTGGAGCATTTATCACAGGGTGCAGGAGCGCAAACGGCAGAGAAACAGTGGTCAGTGATCAGTGGTCAGCTTGACGCTGGCAGGGCCAGGTTCTTCCACAGGCGTAAGGTCGGGCCGGCCTGGTTGATGGTGTAGAAGTGCAGTCCCGGCGCGCCGTTGCGCAGCAGGGTTTCGCACAGGCGGGTGACCACCTCGATACCGAAGTCGAGCAGCGCGGGCTTGTCGTCCTGCAATTGCTCCAGGCGCAGGCGCACCCAGCGCGGCAGGTCGGCTCCACAACTGGCGCAGAAACGCACGGTGTTGGCGAAGCCGGTAATGGGCATGATGCCCGGCACCACGGGAACGGTAATGCCCGCCTTGGCGCAGCGATCCATGAAGTCAAAGTAGGCGTCGGCGTTATAGAACAACTGGGTCAAAGCCCCGTCCGCGCCGGCCTCGACCTTGCGGCGGAAGTGCTCGAAGTCCGCGCCGGGATTGGGCGCCTGGGGGTGCATCTCCGGATAGGCCGCCACTTCGATCTTGAAGGCGTCGCCATGGGTCTCGCGAATGAAGCGGACCAGCTCATTGGCAAAGTGGAAGTCGCCCGGCGCCGAAGCGCTCATGGCCGTGGCCGGCAGATCGCCGCGCAAGGCCAGAATGCGTTTGACGCCCGCTTGCCGGTAACGATTGAGCACCGCCGCGATGTGGGCGCGCGTGGAGCCGACACAGGTCAGGTGCGGCACCGCCTCCGCGCCGGAGTGCTTGACCACCGCAACCAGGGTCTCGTAGGTGCCTTCCTGCTCGGAGCCGCCTGCGCCGTAGGTAATGGAGAAATAGTTCGGCCGCACGGTCGCGAGTTGGCCAATGACAGCCGGCAGCTTGGCTACGCCTTCTGGCGTGCGCGGCGGGAACAACTCGAAAGAGAAACTGGGCTGGGATGCCATGCCTGGAAGCCTCGACAATCGTCGGTTGCAATCTGTGAATTCAGATTCCTGACGCCAAGAACCTGTCAAGAATTAAGCTTAGGAAAGTCGATCTTTCGCAGCGCGGATACTGTATCCCGCATATCTTCCCTAGTCGCGTCGAGTCCAATATTTTCATAAACCGCATGGTACAGATAGTCCACGAGTGCAGAATCGGGAGCCCCACTCGTCAGCAGGTCGTAGAGCCCACCGATATAGCCGTCATACTCGTCCTGCGCATTTGGCTCGTCCTTGATGCCGATGGGATCCCATACGTCCAATAGAACATCGTGTATCTGCGCGCGCAGCAACCGAGATTGAGTCTTATCGATCATCGATACTCATGGCATCCATAAGTATGGCCGGGTTCCTTGCTTTCCCCGGTCTCAAAATCGAGACCGGGGGCACCCAGCATTGGTGCTGATTGAAGGGCGAGATTCCTAGTAGCGATAGGTGTCGGGCTTGTAGGGGCCTTCGACCGGCACGCCGATGTAGTCGGCCTGACGAGGGGTGAGCGTGGTCAGTTTGACGCCGATCTTCTCCAGGTGCAGACGGGCCACTTCTTCGTCCAGCTTCTTGGGGAGCACATAGACGCCCACCTTGTAGCTGTCCTTTTTCTCCCACAGGTCGATCTGGGCCAGCGTCTGGTTGGCGAAGCTGTTGCTCATCACGAAGCTCGGATGGCCGGTGGCGCAGCCCAGATTGACCAGTCGGCCTTCAGCCAGAATGAAGATGCTGTGCCCGTCGGGGAAGGTGTACTTATCCACCTGCGGCTTGATGTTGAGCCGGACCACGCCGGGCTCTGTGCTCAGGCGATCCATCTGGATTTCGTTGTCGAAGTGGCCGATGTTGCAGACGATGGCCTGATCCTTCATGCCCTTCATCTGCTCCAGGGTGATGATGTCCACATTGCCGGTGCAGGTGACGTAGATGTCGCCGCGGCCCAGGGTATCTTCCACGGTAGCGACTTCATAGCCTTCCATGGCGGCCTGCAGCGCATTGATGGGATCGACTTCGGTGACGATGACCCGCGCGCCCATGCCGCGCATCGACTGCGAGCAGCCCTTGCCCACGTCGCCGTAGCCGCAGATGACCGCGATTTTGCCCGCGACCATGACGTCGGTGGCGCGCTTGATGCCGTCGGCCAGAGACTCGCGGCAGCCGTAGAGGTTGTCGAACTTGGACTTGGTGACCGAGTCGTTGACGTTGATGGCCGGGACCAGCAGCGTGCCCTGCTCCATCATTTTGTAGAGCCGGTGGACGCCGGTGGTGGTCTCTTCGGAGACGCCGCGCCACTCGGCCACAACCTTGTGCCAGTGCTGCGGATCTTCGGCGTAGACCTTCTTCAACAGGTCCTTGATGACCTGCTCTTCGTGGTTCTCCGCGGGGCCGAACGCCCACTTGTCGCCGGCTTCCAGCTCATAGCCCTTGTGGATGAGCAGGGTCACGTCGCCGCCGTCGTCGACCACCAACTGCGGCCCCTTGCCGCCCTTGTGGCTCAGCGCGCGGAAGGTGCAATCCCAGTATTCTTCCAGAGACTCGCCCTTCCAGGCGAAGACCGGAACGCCGGTGGCGGCGATGGCCGCGGCGGCGTGGTCCTGCGTGGAGAAGATGTTGCAGCTTGCCCAGCGAACTTCCGCGCCGAGGCTGACCAGGGTCTCGATCAGGATCGCGGTCTGAATGGTCATGTGCAGCGAGCCGGTGATGCGCACGCCGGCCAGGGGCTTGGCGGCGGCGAATTTGTGGCGGATGGACATCAGTCCCGGCATCTCGTACTCGGAGACGGAGATGTCTTTGCGTCCCCATTCGGCCAGGGACATATCGGCTACTTTGTATTCCAGATTCGCGGTTTCAAGAGCTGTGGTTGCCGGTCTGAGGCCGTCTCCCTTGACAACGATTTTCGGGTCGATGTCCGGAGCATCCCGGTAACTGCGTCCCTCGAAGACACCCTCTCCAGCCTGTTTTTCGATGAGCGCCGTCAATTCTTGTCCGATAAGAGCGGCGTTGGCAGGCCTGGAGACCTGTCTTTGCTGGCCGTACAGCGTTCGCCGGCGTCTCTGTTTTTCAACGAAGGAGACTGTTTCTTGGCGACGGAAACTGGCAGTGCCCTCCTCATGGTAATAGGTAAAAACACCGAGTCTTTCGAATTCGGCCCTCCCGGACAAAATCGCTCAACTCCCTGAAGGAGCGCCTATCCTCGCCGGGAAAACCTGTCATCAGGGTCGTGCGCAGAGCAATGCCTGGCAGCAGGCGTCTCAGGTCCGCAACGAGCTGCAGGTTGGCCGCCAGACTACCCCGTCTGTTCATCAGGCGCAGCACCTTGGCGCTGGCGTGCTGAAAGGGCAGGTCGAGATAGCGGCAGACCTTCTCCTCATCCTGAATAACCCCTACCAGACCAGGGGTCAACGAATCCGGATGAATGTACAAGATCCGCAGCCAACGGAGATCTCGCAGGGCCGTCAATTTCTTGATCACCCGTTCAAGCGATGGCTTGCCGTAAAGGTCTTTGCCATACGAGCCGGTGTCCTGCACGACCAGGTTGATCTCCCTGACTCCATGGGCTACCAGTTGAGTGGCTTCGGCAGCTATTATTTCCAGCGGTTTACTGGCCAGACCACCACGAAGTCTGGGTATCAGGCAATAAGCGCAGCCATGGGAGCATCCCTCGGCAATTTTCAGGTAGGCGGATGCCGGGGTTGTCGTCAATAGACGCGGGGAGTTGTCGGCCAGGCTGGAAACGTTTTCTTTGTGGTAGGAGGCTTTGTAGCCGCAGCCAGACGCCGTATTGGGCTTCTGCCATGTTTAAGGCTTCGAGCAGGTATGGCCTGGCATTAACGCCCATCCAGAGGTCAA
>CAVZNE010000147.1:0-6309 GCA_963776445.1 Terriglobales bacterium | reverse complement strand
ACCGGCATAACGCGCAGTACTTAGCACCAACAAGAAGGGCCACTCGATGCGAGTGGCCCTTCTTGTTGGTGCGGGATAAATCGGTCGATTCAGGTTTCTCAAAACAGCCCTGGAAACAAGGCCCAGGTTTCGCTGCGATAGGTGCGATAGTCCGCGCCGAAGCCCTTCAGCAGGTTGGTCTCTTCGAGGCGTATTTTGCGCAGATAAGCGCCCACGGCCAGCGCTAACCCAATCAGCGCGTGCAACTGGCCCGATACAATCGCGGCTCCGGCATACATTCCCAGCAAGCCTGTGTAGATGGGGTGCCTCACCACACGGTAGGGGCCGCTCCGGATCAGTTCATGTTCCACCTTGAGAGTGATCCTTCCGCTCCAATTGCGGCCCAGAAGCCGCCGCGCCCAGACGGCAAGCAGCAGACCCAGCACTTCCATGGCGAGTCCCGATGCAATGACGAAAACGGATGCGGGCAAGTACCGCTGCCTGAGTACAGGTACGGGGAGCAGAACCAGAATTTGGGCGGCGCTGGTGAGCAACACATGTAGGGCCCTTGAGGGGGTGGCCTCTGAAACTGCCGCGGGAGTGGAACTTCTCGCGGCAATCTTCCAGTAAATGCTCAGCAGGCACCACAGGGCTATGGATGTCAGAATGGGCCACTCAAAACCAGGCAGCTTCAAATCCCAATCCTCGTCAGCGCAAAATACGTCCCGGAGAGGCTAGAAGATTTTGTAGCCCAGGCCGACGCTGGCGCCATAGGGCGAGGCCGAACTGCCAAACCATTGGGGCATCTGCTGGTACTCGACATCGACGGGCCGCAGAGTGAACCTCTTGGTGAGCTTCATGTCCACGCCGCCGCCGTAGGCAATGGCGAGGAATCTGCCTGTCGGGTCAGGCCCCGTGCCGTTGGGGTTCGGACCCATATCCATGCTGGTAACGCCGATCAGCGCCTTGGCATACGGCGTAAATCGCCCGAAGCGGCGGAGGGGTATCCGGGGACCGGCGAGGTAGTTGTCCTGGTGGATATTCTGCGTACTGATTGAAGCGCGAGAAGCGGGCCTCTGCCTCAATCTGGATCCAGCGGGAGAGCTTTACGTCCACATAGGCTCCTACACCGATCAGCGCCCAGTCGCTGGCTTCCGACGTAGGTATCCATTGATTGTTCGTTAACGTCCAGTTGCCCTTGAAATTGGGCTGAAAGACGGAGCCCATGGCGCCGGCCGTAACAGAAAGCCGCTGTGCCGTGGCCGATGGAACCACCTGTCCGCGGGCGGACAAAGATCCCGCGGCTAGCAAGAAGCAGAACAAAGCAATCGAAATTCGTCTCATGAGCACCAGGCACATCCAGTCCGGGGAATCTTCACTACATCGAGGCGGAAAACATCCCGACCCAGTATAGGGGTTGGGGATGCGCTGTGCCGCGCATCCCTGGGCCTTTTGTCAGGTACTACTGCGGCGGCGGCTGCGAAATGCCGGTGCGCTGATCCGTTGCATCGCCCTGGGCGGGTTGCGCCGGCGTGGCAGGCGGTTGGCTCCCAGCGTCGGGCTGCGCCGCGGGCTGAGCTGCCGCGGGCACTTCAAGCTGTCCGTCTCCGGCCGGGGCAGCCGGCTGCGCTGCAGGCGCTTCCGCCTTGGCGGCGTCGTAGTGCTGCAACTTGTAGAAGATCGGCGTCACTTCGAACGGCATCTTGTCGCGCGCGTTCATCGGCGCGTAGCGCTTGGCGTTCAGCATGTGCACCTTGTCGTCCCAGGGGTCGGTCTTGATCCAGCTTCCCAAGGGCAGGGCCGCCGTCTGGGTCAGATCGTCCCAGTTCAGCTTGGGCGCCATCTTCTGCAAGTCGGCCATCCACGGCGTGCCGTCGGCCTTCAGCAGCGAGTCGCCCAGCTTGGGCGTGTTCAGATTCTTCAGCACCTTTTCCCGGTCCACCAACTGCGCATAGTAGAGCCCCGCCGTGGGCAGCTTGTCCTTGTACATCGAGTTCTGCAGGTACTCCATGGCCCGCTTGGCGGCTTCCGCGTTGTCGTGGTCGCTGTGGTACATGTCGATGCGCTGGAAGGTCGACTCGTCGGGGAACAGCAGCCGGTCGTTGAACGCGTAGCGCGTGTCGATGTGATGGCCCATGGCGATGTGCGCCAGTTCCATGGCCACCACCGAGGCGATCGCCTCCTCGTTGGGCAGCGAATCGATCAGCCCCTTGCTGATCAGAATCGTGTTGCCCACCGTAGTGGTTTCCACCGTGGTCGACAGCAGAATGCGGGTGTGGATCTGGTCGGTAAACGCCAGGTTGTTGGGCACCACCAGGTTGATCACGATCTGGTCCAGCACCTTGTTCTCGTAGCCGCCGGGGTTCAACGGAGCCACCAGGCCGGCTTCCACCAGCCGGTCGATCACGTTGTTTTCCGCCTGCGTAATCCAGGCGCGCGTGGCTTGCAGCGGACCCACATCCTGCGAGTCGTCGCTCTTGTCGACCGCGTCGTCGACCTTCACGCTCACGTTCTCGCTGTCGCGCGTGGGCAGCTTCAGCGAGTAGCCCCAGAAGTGCGTCTGCGCCTTCAGGCCCACGGTCTTTTCGCCTTCGATGCGCGTCGTCTCTTCGACGTAGACGGCCACCGGCAGCCAGATGCCCGGCTGCACGTTCATCCGCCAACTGTCGAAGTGGAAGTAGTATTTCGATGAATCTTCCGAGCTGGGCCCGGTGTAGGTGCCGTTGAAGCGCACCACGTTGCCGTCCACGTCCTCAACCCAGATGCGCCCGTAGAAGCGGCCCATGCCGGAGACCTTGGGATGCACGTCGTAGACCCAGGTGCGCACCGAGCCGAGGAACTCGCGCCGCACAAAGCTGAACACGTAGTGCTGCGAGTCGAAGCCGGTGGGATCGAGGAACATCATCTGCATGAAGCCGCTGGGCGAATAGGTAAACTTCTCCAGGCCGAGGATCTTGGTCAGCCCGGTGATGGCCGCAAAAGACCCTTTGAAAAAACCGTGCTTGGCGGCGGCGCGCGGCTCGTAGGTCTTGTCCACAAAGCTCTTGCCAAAGTCCACGCGGCTGAGAATGTACTGGTCTTCGACCGGCACCTCATAGAGCTTCACGTCGGGCTTGGTGTTCTGGATGTAGGTCTCCACCAGCGGGGTGCGCTGCTGAATGTTCTTGATCAGCACCTTCTCGCGAGCCACGGCGCGCTCCACCAGCGCGGCCTGCTCGGCGGTCAGCGGGTGCGCCTGCTCGTACTTGGGTTGCTTTTTGGCGAACGCGCCGGCCGTGCACAGGGTAAGGATCAGGAAGGAGAGGGAGATCTTCCGCAACGTCATGTCAAGCTCCTAGTGTCTGGTTCAAGTCTTCCTCTGCCTGCCTGCACCCTTTTTGGGCATCGCGCGGCCGAGCACAGCCTGTTGTTCTGACGGGCAATTTCGATGCTACGCCAACTGAAACGTGATGGTGATGTTGGTCGTTGTGTCGACCGACTGTCCGTTGCGGGTGGCCGGACGGAAGCGTATCTGCTGCGCTACCCTCCGGGCCTCTTCGTCCAGGCCGTGGCCCAGTCCGTGAAGAATGCTTTGCACCACCACCTGGCCGGCGGCGGTAAACGTAACGCGCAGAACCACATCGCCCTGCACCTTCAACTGCTTGGCCTCGCTGGTGTACTGCACCGAAGGCTTGGAGAGCACTTCCAGGTTGGTGGCCATGGGCGTGGCCCGCATCTGCTGCGTGGGGGCCGCGGCCTGTATGGCCGGAATCCCCGCCGAAGCCACCTTGCCGACGTTGCCGGCAGATGTGGTGCGCGCCGTGCCGGGAATGCCTGCAGAGGCCACCCGGCCCACCACGCCGGCGTTCGAGCCGGAGCGGGTGCCGTTGCCAAAGCCGGTGGAGCCGACCACGCCGTGGGGCGCGACCGCCGGGCCGCGCATGCCGCCGTAGGGGTTGCCGATGGCCGCAATGGTGGCCGGCCGCGTGGCGTTGGGGTTGGGCACGGCGCCGAAGGTCTGGCCAAAATGCACCGGCGCGGTCGAGGGCTTGTTGCCCGGCGCCTGGGCCGGCATGGCCGCGGCGGAGAGCGCCGCCTTGGGCTGCGGAGCGAGAATCACTGCCGGCTTGGCCGCCTTCATCGCCGGCAGCGTCACCTTGGCTTCCATCTGGATAGGCTTTTCCGGCTTCGGCTCCAGCTTGGGCATAATAATTTTGGGCGCGTCCAGCTTCACTTCCGGCAGCACCGGATCGGGCATCTTGATTTTGGGCGGAGGCGTCAGTTTCAACTTCGCCGGCGGAGGCGTATCGGGAATCAGCAGAACCGCCTGCTCCACGCGGTGTTCGATTACCTTCTTGGCCATCATCCCGATCGCCAGCATCAGGGCCAACAGAAGCCCGTTCACCACCATGCTGGTGATAAACGACTTCGTCCGCCCCTCCGGCTCAGGAAGTAGGCCGAACGTCATCTTGATCGGGGAAGTATCGATTGGCATTTCTTCAGTCCTCCCGGTTCGCAGCGCTGAACCGTAGCTGCCATGCAGTTGTTCCAGGGCGTCGCCCGGTCATCTTATCCGACGGGAAATGGCTGTATCTCTCCAGAATAAGGGGAAAGGCCATGGTTATGCTCATGGTTTTGGGGAAGATCCGAAACGTCCGCTGCATGTGCGGAGAATTCACAATTTGCCCAGTACCGCTCAATCCGAATTGCTCCACACAAACATCGATCATTCCGGCTCTCGATTTAGCATCCAGACTCTTGATCCGGAAAAGCCTGCATGAGCCATGCCGGAGAGTGCTTTCTGTCCGGGTTGCACGCCGGACGCGGAAAACTTCAGTAACCTACCCCTATGTTACCTGAGAGGGCGGCAAAAACACATTCCACAGCACCGAATCCGCTCGAAGTGCTGTTGGTTGGCAAGCGCGAACCAGCCCAACCATGGCATTGTATTAGACTCAAGCTAAACCAAAGCGTTCGGGAAAGGACAGTCTTTTTTATGAAGATCCTGGTTACAGGCGGTGCGGGGTACATCGGTGGTACAGTGGCGGGGCTTCTGGCCCAAAATGGGCATCAGGCAGTGGTATTTGACAATCTGAGCCATGGCCGGCGGGATCTGCTGCCGTTGGGCGTGGAATTTGTCGAGGGAGAACTGGCCGACCGGCGGGCGATTGAAAACCTTTTCATCGACGCCAAAAATCAAGGCCAACCCTTCGACGGCGTCCTCCACTTTGCCGCCCTCATCGAGGCTGGCGAGTCCATGGTCCATCCCGAGCAATTCTTCCGCAACAACACCGCCTCCACGCTTTCCCTGCTGGAGGCGATTCTGGCCCACGGACCCAGGAAACTGGTCTTTTCCTCCACCGCCGCCGTCTATGGCGAGCCGGAAGAGGTTCCCATCCCGGAGACGGCGCGCCTGTTGCCTACCAATGCCTACGGCGAGTCCAAGCTGCTGGTGGAGCACATGCTCGGCTGGCTGAACCGCATTCACGGCTTGCGCTATGCCTCGCTGCGCTATTTCAACGTGGCCGGAGCGCCTGAAGGCCCCGATGGCATCACCCGCGGCGAGGCGCACCAGCCCGAATCCCACCTGATCCCGCTGGTGCTCGACGTCGCTCTGGGCCGCCGCGCGTCCATCAAGATCTTCGGCGAGGACTATCCCACCCCGGACGGCACCTGCATCCGCGACTACATCCACGTCTCCGACCTGGCCGACGCGCACCTGCTGGCACTCGATGCCCTCAACACGAATGACCGGCTGATCTTCAACCTGGGCAACGGCAAGGGATTCAGTGTCCGCGAGGTCATTGAGTCGGCCCGCCGCGTCACCGGCCATCCCATCCCGGCGGAAGTTTGCCCGCGCCGTGCCGGCGATCCGGCCTTTCTGATTGCCAGCTCGGAGAAGGCCATCCGCGAACTGGGCTGGAAGCCGAAGTACACCCAACTGGACGACATCGTCCGCACGGCGTGGATTTGGCACCAGAAGCGGTACGCCAAGTAGGCAGTGTATCCGTCTGGATATTTCTTGACACCCGTGCTAATCTGTAACCGAATTTAGTTGCAGATTGGCCAGGTGTTTCTGTGTCCAAAGAGCAAAAGGCAATCGCGCGGCTTGTTGCCAAACCCGTGGATTACACATGGGATGAGCTGTCGGCTTTGATGATCGCTTTGGGCTATGAACTCCGGAGCTCTGGCGGTTCAGGCAGAAAATTCTTCGATCCTGAAACCAAGGCCTTGTTCTTCCTGCACGAGCCTCATCCTCTCAAGATTCTCAAGGCGTATCAGATTCGTGCCGTCATTCAGTTTCTGCGCAAGGAAAGGAGGATTCCATGAGCCAAACACTTCAATACAAGG
>CAVZNE010000146.1:0-6149 GCA_963776445.1 Terriglobales bacterium | reverse complement strand
AGTGGACGCGCAGCGCCAGCGCTGAAACCACCACGCCGGCGAGGGCCAGAAAAGCAATCAGATATCGCATTGTCCATTGGACGCGCTTCGGGAACATCCGTCGCACGTTACTATGAACCCATGAGCGACCCCGCGTCCGAAGCCCGTTCCCAGACCCCCGGCGGCGGCCGTCGCGCCGCCTTCTTCGGCGGCAGCTTCGACCCGCCCCACCTGGGCCACTTGGCCGTGGCGCGCGCGGCCAGGTCGGCGCTCAGCCTGGATGCCGTGCTCTTCGCTCCGGTGGGAGCGCAGCCGCTCAAGCCCCATGGATCGACCGCCGGCTTTGAAGACCGCCTGGCCATGACCCGATTGGCCGTCGCGGGAGAGCCGGGCTTCACCGTCGACACATGCAGAAACTGAACGAAGCCAGCAGCGGCAGCGCCAATCGCCGGGATCAGCACCGCGATCAGCGAAACCGTCAGCGACATGATGGTGAAGCCGATTTGCTCGCTGCCCTTCAATGCGGCATGCAGCGGGCTGTCGCCTTCTTCAATGAATCGGGAAATGTTCTCGATCATCACGATGGCGTCATCCACCACAAAGCCGGTGGAGATGGTCAGCGCCATCAGCGTGAGGTTGTTGAGCGAGTAGCCCAGCAGGTACATCACGCCAAATGTGCCCACAATCGAGAGCGGCACCGCGACCGAGGGAATAATGGTGGCCGCCAGGTTGCGCAGGAACAGGAAGATCACCATCACCACCAGGGCGACCGTGAGCATCAACTCGAACTCCACGTCCTTGACCGAGGCGCGAATGGTGACCGTGCGGTCGGTCAGCACCTTCACCTGCACCGAGGCCGGCAAGCTGGTCTGCAACTGCGGAAGCAGCTTCTTGATGCGGTCCACGACCGCGATGATGTTGGCGCCGGGCTGGCGCTGGATGTTGACGATGACCGCCGGCTGGCGATCCATCCAGGCGGCTTGCTGCGAGTTCTCCGCGGCGTCCGTCACTGTGGCTACGTCGGAGGTGCGAACCGGGGCCCCGTTGCGATAGGCCACAATCACCGGCAGGTAATCGGTGCTGGAAATCAGCTGATCGTTGGCGCCGATGGTGTACGACTGCCGCGATCCGTTCAGCGTGCCCTTGGCCTGGTCCACGTTGGCCGCGGCTACCGAGGTGCGCAGATCTTCCATGCTCAGGCCGTAGGCCGCAAGCTGCGTCGGATTGGCCTGGATGCGCACCGAAGGCTTCTGTCCGCCGGCGATCGACACCATGCCCACTCCGGTGACCTGGGAGACTTTCTGGGCCAGATTGGTGTCGGCCGCGTCCTCAATCTTGTCCAGCGGCAGCGAGTCCGAGGTCAGCGCCAGCGTCATGATGGGCGCGTCGGCCGGGTTCACCTTGCTGTAGATGGGCGGATTGGGCAGATCGGAGGGAAGGAAGCTGTTGGCGCTGTTGATGGCCGCCTGCACTTCCTGTTCGGCCACATCGATGTTCTCGTCCAGGTTGAACTCGAGCGTAATCACCGAGCCGCCGCCGGAACTGACCGAGGTCATCTGCTTCAGTCCCGGCATCTGCCCGAACTGCCGCTCCAGAGGCGCAGTCACCGACGAGGCCATCACATCCGGTCCGCCGCCGGGATAGAAGGTGAGCACCTGGATGATCGGGTAGTCCACCTCGGGCAAAGCGGAAACAGGCAACTGCAGGTAGCCGACAAAGCCTGCCAGCAGAACGGCCGCCATCAGCAGCGAGGTCGCTACCGGGCGCAGAATGAATGGCCGGGAAGGACTCAGGCTCACTGCTGCTCCCTCTTGCTGGGTTTGCCGTTGGTTTTACTCGCTGCTGCGCCCGGCTGCGCGCTGCTCGCTCCCGCGCCCTGGCCAGCCGCGCCGCGCCCACTCCGCTGGGGAGCGCTTACCGTAACAATCTGGCCGGCCCGCAACCGGTCCGCGCCGTCGATCACCACGTTCTGCCCGGCCTGCACGCCGCTATCCAGAATGGTGACTTGTCCCTCGGCCAAAACAATCTTGACCGGCTGAATTCTGGCGGTTGCCACGCCCTTGACGTCGGTGTCCACCACCCACACAAACGATCCGTTCAAGCCGGTCTGGATGGCCGCAGACGGCACCACCAGTGCATTGGGCCGGTCTTCCAGTACCAGGCGAATATTCACGAACTGGTTGGGGAACAGCGCCTGATCCTTGTTGTTGAACACCGCTTTCAGCTTGGCGGTTCCCGTGGTCGTGTCCATCTGGTTGTCGGCCGTCATCAGCACGCCGCTGGCCAGTTGCTGCACGTTGCCGCGGTCATAGGCATCCACCGGCAGGCGCTTCTCCGCGTTCAGCTTGTGCAGCACCTGCGGAAGCTGATTCTCGGGCAGCGTAAAGTAAACCGCCATCGGCTCAAACTGGTTGATGATCACCAGGTTGGTGGTGTTGGCGGTGATGATGTTGCCGGGATCCACCAGCCGCAGGCCGATCCGCCCGTTGATGGGCGACTGGATGTAGCACCAGCTCAGTTGCAACTGGGCGGCCTCAACTGCGGCCTTGTCCGATTCGATCGCGCCCTCGTACTGGCCTTGCGTGGCCGCGTCGGTCTCCATCACTTCCTTTGAGACCACGCCCGCCTCGTACAGCGCCTTATACCGGGCATATTCCGCCTGAGCATTCTTCAGCAGCGCCTGATCGTGCGCCAGCGTGCCTTTGGCCTGGTCCAGAGCAGCCTTGTAGGGCTTGGGGTCGATCGTCATGATCGTCTGCCCCTGCCTCACCTCCTGGCCCTCGGTGAACTTCACCGGCATCAGTTCGCCATTCACCCGCGCCTTCACCGTCACGCTCATATAGGGCGTTACGGTGCCCAGCGCCGTCAGAAAAATCGGCATGGGCCGCTGCTCGGCGGCTGTCACCTGGACCGGAACCGGCCGCCCCATCAGCGCCGCGGCCTGCTGCGCGGTATTGGCCGCGGTTTGCTGCTGATTCTGGTGGATGCGCCATACGATAACGCCCAAAGCGGTGGCCAGAACCAGGTACACGACTACGCGTACCCAGGCCCGCTTGGGTGGGGCCGACTGCTGCAACGCGCTGTTTCCGGACAATTGGGACTCTGGAGTGTCTTCCATGGACATAGTGTCGGTTCCTGTTGCTTAATTTTGTATGAATGCCAACCGGGCGGGCATGTTTGTACCTATCCAGGCAAAGGTCAGGACTTCCCGCGCACATTACTGCTGAAGCCAGAATAGTAGCGAGAACGTCCCCCGCCCGGCAATCCATAGGCGGCCTGGTTCAAAGTCGGATACCTGCTGCATCTCAACAAGATGCAGGTCGGAATCATTGTAAGCGAACCGGGCAATATCCGGAATGTGTTGTATCGCTCACTTTAATACTGGTTAGACGAAGGGAATTCACTCGAAGTTGAAGCTCCGCGCAAATTGCCTGCCAGGGAGATGCGGCGCGGCGCAGACCGCAGGACCTGCCGCCAGGGTGCTCCGCTTCTTTTTGTTCGCCCTTAAGCTGCTCTTAAGGAATTGCCTTGCCTCTTCGTCTACCATGGTATTTCAGCTATAAGTTCGAGGAGTATGAGCGGCTCTGCCGATTCGTCCCCTCAAACATGGGAGCCGGCGAAGGCTGAGTCACTGGATTCTTCTCGCTATCCACGAGCAGCCCGGCTAAAAGCAACACCGTAACGAGCGATCCGGCTCAGGAACGAGTACCAGCCCTATGTGGATTGTCCGGCTTGCGCTGCGGCGGCCTTATACGTTCGTCGTCTTTGCGCTTCTGATCTTGATCGGCGGCGTTTTCAGCATCCTGTCGATGCCTACGGATATTTTTCCGAACATCGACATCCCTGTCGTTACCGTGGTCTGGGGATACAGCGGCCTCTCTGCCGAGGAGATGGCCAACCGCATCGTCACCCCCAGCGAGCGCGGCCTTACCACCACGGTCAACGACATTGAGCACCTCGAGTCGCAGTCGCTCAACGGCATCGCCATCATCAAGATCTACTTCCAGCCGCACGTGAACATCGGCAGCGCCGTAGCCCAGGTCACCGCCATCAGCCAAACGCAGGTGCGCAGCCTGCCGCCCGGCACCACACCCCCTTTCATCATCCAGTACAACGCCTCCAGCGTGCCTATCCTGCAGTTGGGACTGTCCGGGCAGGGACTCAACGAGCAGCAGTTGAACGACCTGGCCTCGAACACCATTCGTGTCCAGTTGGCCACCATCGAGGGCGCGCAGACACCTTCACCCTATGGCGGCAAACCGCGCCAGATCCAGGTGGACCTCAACTTGCAGGCCTTGCAGGCCAAAGGGCTCTCGCCCGCCGATGTGGTCAGCGCCGTCAACACCGAGAATCTGATCGTGCCCGCCGGCACCATGAAGATCAACCGATTCGAGTACGCGGTTGAAACCAACTCTTCCCTGCCCGTCGTCGACGCCCTCAACAACCTGCCCATCCGGTCGGTCAACGGCGCGCAGATCTACCTCCGCGATGTCGCCCACGTGCGCGACGGCTATCCGCCGCAGACCAACATCGTCCATGTCGACGGCAGCCGCGCCATCCTGATGAGCATCCTCAAGACCGGATCCTCCTCCACGCTCGACATCATCGCCGGCGTACAAACCAAGCTGGCAGCCCTCAGTGGCCAATTGCCGCCACAACTCAAGATCACTGCTCTCTCCGATCAGTCCATCTTCGTCCGCGGCGCAATCAGCGGCGTGGTCCGCGAAGCCATCATCGCCGCCTGCCTCACCGCCATCATGATCCTGGTCTTCCTGGGCAGTTGGCGCTCCACCCTCATCATCGCGGTCTCCATTCCGCTCTCCATTCTCTGCTCGATCATCGTCCTGTCCGCGCTTCACGAAACCATCAACATCATGACCCTCGGCGGCCTGGCGCTGGCCGTCGGCATCCTGGTCGACGATGCCACGGTGGCCATCGAAAACATCAACCGCTATCTGGAGTCGGGCAGGGAACTCGAACAGTCCATCCTCGACGGCTCCGCGCAGATCGCCATTCCCGCCTTCGTCTCCACCATTTCCATCTGCATCGTCTTCGTCCCCATGTTCTTCCTCAGTGGCGTGGCGCGCTACCTGTTTGTCCCCATGGCCGAAGCCGTGGTCTTTGCCATGCTGGCCAGCTATCTGCTCTCCCGTACGCTGGTGCCCACCATGGCCAAGTACCTGCTCAAGGAGCACGACGACGCGGAAGCTGAACGAATTAGAACGAGCCGCAACCCCCTGGTCCGCTTCCAACAGGGCTTCACCTCCAGCTTTGATACCTTTCGCCACGGCTATCTGCGGCTACTTACCCTCTGCGTGGACCACGCCCCGGTCTTTCTCATCCTCTTCATGCTGTTTTCGTTGGCCTCGATTGGACTGCTCGTCCCGTGGCTCGGTCAGGACTTCTTCCCCGCGGTGGACTCCGGGCAGTTCAAAATCCATGTGCGCACCCATACCGGCACACGCATTGAAGAGACAGCTCTCCTCTGCGACCACATCGACGCTACCATCCGCGAGCATATCCCCGCCAAAGAAGTGGTCAACATCGTCGATAACATCGGCATCCCCTACTCGGGCATCAACCTCTCCTATTCGACCTCGGCGCCGGTCGGCCCAGCAGACGCTGACATCCAGGTGCAGTTGAGCTCCGACCACCACCCCACCGCGGCCTACGTCCAGCAACTGCGCGAGGTCCTCCACCGCGAATATCCCGGCGTCACCTTCTATGTGCTGCCGGTCGATATCGTCACCCAGATTCTCAACTTCGGCCTCTCCTCGCCGATCGATCTGCAAATCCTTGGCCCGAACCTGGAAGCCAACCGCATCCTCGCGGACAGAATCCTCGCCGAAGTCCGCTATATCCCCGGCGCGACCGACACGCGCATCCAACAGCCCTTCGACCTCCCTAAAATGACCGTGGACGTGGACCGCACCCGCGCCGCGGCCATCGGCTTGACCCAGAAGGACGTGGCCAGCAGCCTGCTGGTGGCCCTCAGCGGCAGCTTCCAGACCACCCCAAGCTTCTATCTCGATCCCCGCACCGGCGTCAGCTACAACATCGCCATCGAGGCTACTCAATACGGAATCGACTCTCTGGCCGATTTGCAGAGCCTGCCTATCACCAGCGCTGCGGCAGCAACGCAAAAAAATAACGATGCGTCCCCCACCAGC
>CAVZNE010000145.1:0-12811 GCA_963776445.1 Terriglobales bacterium | reverse complement strand
TCCGGCCACGTCCCACTGCCGCCCGACCATCGAGCGGAGCGCCCCGTTGTCCGGGTACGGCACGTTCTTCTGGAAGCCGAAGGCCGGCGCGATGAAGCTGACCGGCATCCCGAGCGCCTCGCAGAGCGCGAGCATGACCGCGGTCGTCAGTGCCGTCAGGCCCGGAAGCTCGTCGATCGAGAGTTCGCGCAGGTACCGCCAGCCGCGGGCGAGGTGAACGCGCGCTCCCTCGCGGCGCGGTACTTCTCGTCGCGCCGCTTCATCTTCTCTACGGCGGGCCACACCGAGCAAACGAGCGCGCCTAAGGCGCCGGGCTCCAGCGTGAGCCCGGCCGCCGCAACGCGGGAGCGGACGGCCTCCATGACGGCCCCGTCGACCTCCTGCGGCCCTGCCGGCTGCTGGCGCGCAAGCTCCGGCGACAGGTCGAAGGTGATGTAGCTGGCGAGCAGGCAGCCGGCCACCAGGGCGTCCTCGCGCGCGTCGACGCCGGGATTGGGCGGAAAGCTTCTCTATGCCGGGGAACTGGACGAACCGGGCCTGGCGCTGGCGGCCGCGGGCAACATCGCCGGAGCAGCTTCATTCGCCGCCACCGCCTCCCCTGCCGCGCAAAAGCAGGCCATCCGCACCGGGGTTGTCGATTTTCTGGTGACTTCGCTCGATGAGGCCTTGCGCATCCTCAAAAACGAGATTCGCAAGCGCGAGCCGGTGGCCGTGTGTGTAGCCGCCGCGCCGGAGGCAGTGGAGCGCGAGATGCTGGAGCGCGGCGTGCTGCCCGACCTGCTGGCGCCGGCCGCTTTGCCGGGCTGTTCAGCCTTCCTAAGCCAGGGCGCTTGTTCCGTCGAGTCCTCTGAAGTGGAAGAAAGCCAGGTTCTTTTGGCGTGGAGCGTAGCTGTTGCGCCGGCGCTTTGGCTTCCCAAACTTGACGCCTTGGCCCTCGATTGCCTTCAACCCGAGAACGGGACCGCCCGCCGCTGGCTTCGCCTGGCTCCGCGCTACCTGGGCCGTCTGGCGCAAGGCGTCCGGGTGCTGCGTTGCGACGAGCCCGCCGCAGCGGAATTCCTGAAGCGGGTCCGGGAGGCATTGGCTCAGGGCGCGATCGGTGTTCCGGTCGAGATTCGCTGGAGCCAGGGAAGCAAGTCCGAACTGCACCGGCTCTAGCCTTCAATGCCGCCGCTGGCTTCGATCCGGCTCCACAGTTCCTTCACGCCGTAGCCGGTTTTGGCGGAAATCGGAAGGATTTCGTCCAGTTCCAGCCCCTTTTTCAGGGCCAGCAGATTGCGGGTGCGCTCGTTGCCGCTGAGCCGGTCGATCTTGGTGGCCACCACGGCCAGATTCCGCTCCTCGCCGCGCAGCCAGTCGATCAACTGCCGGTCGCTCTCCTGCGCGGGCACATTGGAGTCCACCAGGCAGATGCACAGCTTGAGCGTGGAGCGAATCGACAGGTAGGGCTCGATAAAGGCCGGCCAGCCCGCCGAAATCGACTTGGATATTTTGGCGTACCCGTACCCCGGCAGGTCGGCAAAGACCAGTTTCCGCCGCTGGCTGGTGTCCAATAGAGCAAAGAAGTTGATGGCCCGCGTGCGCCCCGGCGTGGAAGAAACCTTGGCCGACTTTTCGCCGGTTAAAGTATTCAACAGGCTGGACTTGCCCACATTGGAGCGGCCCAGAAAGGCAATCTCTGGCACGTCCGGAGCAGGGAACTGCTCCGCCGCCATGGCCGAAAGGAGAAACTGTGTGGTGTAGCGCATAGGTTTGTGCCGGTCAGCCAAAGATGCTGGAAGCCGAAAAAGCCTTTCTACCTTGAGGATACAGGACCGGCGTCCCCAAAGCCCTTTTCAATCCGCGGCAAGCGCCAGCCGAGAGTCAGGCCGCGCAGCAGCATGAAGCAGCAAAAGGCGCACCACAGTCCCTGATTACTCATCCATTTCTCCAGCACAATCGCCAGCGCCAGGTATCCGGCAAAGGAGATCAGCATGGAGTCGCGCAGGTCGCGGGCGCGGGTTGCGCCGATGAAGATGCCGTCCAACTGGAATCCGGCCACCGAAATCAGGGGCAGCATCACCGCCCAGGGAAGATAACGCGAGGCAACCAGCCGTACTGCCTCCTGGTTGGTGAAGATCCGGATCAGCCCGTCGCCAAAGGCCAGGTAGATCAAGGAAATGAGCGCAGCCACTACAAAGGCGCAGGCGGTAGAAGCGCGCAGGATGGCCCGGTAGTCGGCGCGGCGGCGCGCGCCCAGAGCCTCGCCCACCAGCGCCTCGGTGGCGTTGGCAAAGCCGTCCAGCGCGTAGGAGGAGATGCTTTGCAGGTTGAGCAGCACGGCGTTGGCGGCCAGAGTGGCGTCGCCCATGCGGGCCCCGGCGCGCGTGAACCAGGCAAAGGCCGCCACCAAGCTTACCGTGCGCAGCAGAATATCGCGATTGAGCGCAAACAGATGGCGCAGGCTCGGCCCGTCGGCCAACTCCCGCCAGTGCAGTGAACCGGCAGCGCTGGCCGCAGCGGTCCGCAGCGTAACGGCCAGCCCCAGCAGCAGTCCGGCCCATTCGGCGGTCAGTGTGGCTGTGGCGATGCCGGAAACGCCCCAGTGCAGTCCCATCACCAGCCCCAGCGCCACGGCTACATTTACGGCGTTGATGGCGGCTTGCAGGGCCAACGCGGTGCGGGCGCGCTGGCGGCCGAGGAGCGTGCCGAGAATTGCGTAGTTGGCCAGAGCCGCGGGCGCCGACCAGATGCGAATGTGGCAGTAGAGGGCGGCGTTTCGGGCGACTTCCGGCCCGGCGCCGAGCAGGCTGATTGCCAGCGAGATGAGCGGCGTGCGCAGCGCCAGAATCACGGCTCCGATCGCCAGCGCGGAGAGCAGGCCGCGCAAAAAATGCAGCCGCAGCGCGTGCCGATCCAGTGCGCCGTGGGCCTGCGCCACCAGGCCGGTGGTGCCCATCCTGAGAAATCCAAAAGTCCAGAAAACGGCGTTGAAGAAGATGCCGCCCACGGCCACGCCGCCCAGCGCCGCCGGGCCTGGCAGATGGCCGCTGAGAATGGTGTCCACTGTGGAGAGCAGCGGCTGGGTCAGATTGGAGAGGATGAGGGGAATCGCCAGCAGGAAAACCCGCCGGTACCAGGGAGCCATGGGGTGATTGTAACTACCTGCGGTGGGGCAGAGTTCTCGGCTGGCTTGAAGCCTGCGGGAAAGGCGCGGGATCAGTATGGACCTGACCTGTGGAAAGGCCGAAAAGTTCTTTGACTTGGGCATGGCTTTGGAGGAAACTAGATGCAGATAGGTAAAGGCCCGAAGGCGGTGCAGCCCTCGGGGTAGTGAGTGTTACCTATTCAGCAGCACTCGGATCAGAACAGCCAAAGCCAAAAGGAATCGCCAGTCAAGCACGATCCTGATGGCCAAACGGAGCCACGATGGCTCGCTTCTGGGCATTCTGCCCCCACCTCCTCACATCGGCCGGTCCTGTGGCCGCCCCACGGTCCAGGACCTCACCGATCCCGTAACCATCGCACCTGTGAAGAGGAAGACTACCCGCACATTCTATACTTGATTATTTTGTTTAGGCCGTAATTCTGGTTCCAGTGCCAGTCTCTCTCAAGACGCGCATTTTTTCTTTTGCAGTGGCAGTTTGATCTTGCTCACCGTATCGCCTCACTGAGCATCTTTGCGATTCATTCAAACAGCGACAGCCGTATCGATCCTAAAGCGGAGTGATACGGCTGTCGACGGTTTGGTTATTGCCGTGCGGGCTGGTTGGCGGGCAGGTCGGCGGCCGGAGTGGCAGCCAGGACCTGCGCTTCCTCGGGGACGGGCGTGGGCAGGGGCCCCTCCAGGGCCAGCGTCAGCACTTCGTCCATCTGGTCCACAAAGTGCATCTTCATGGATTTCTTGATGTTGTCGGGCAGCTCGGCGATGTCCTTTTCGTTGGCGCGGGGCAGGATGACCTCAAAGATGCCGGCGCGCAGTGCGGCCAGCAGCTTCTCCTTCAGTCCGCCAATCGCCAGCACCTTGCCGCGCAGCGTGATTTCGCCGGTCATGGCGATGTCGCGCCGCACCGGTATCTTGGCCAAGGCGCTGGCCAGGGCGGTGGCCATGGTGATGCCCGCCGAGGGGCCGTCCTTGGGGATTGCGCCTTCCGGCACGTGCAGATGGAGGTCCACGTTGCGATAGAATTCGCGGCTGAGACCAAGGACATTGGCCTTGCCGCGGATGTAGCTGAGCGCGGCCTGGGCCGACTCCTGCATCACGTCGCCCAACTGGCCGGTAATGGTGAGCTTGCCCTTGCCGTCGAGCACCTGCACTTCGGTGGTGAGGATGCAGCCGCCGACTTCGGTCCAGGCCAGGCCGGTGACCAGGCCGACTTCGCTCTTTTCGTGGACTTCGGAGTCGCGAAAACGGGCCACGCCGAGGAATTCGTTGATGTTTGCGGCGGTGATCTCTTCCTTGTGCTTGGGGCCGTTCTTCACGACCTTGCGGGCGACTTTGCGGCAGACGTTGCCGATCTCGCGCTCCAGGTTGCGGACGCCGGCTTCGCGCGTGTAGGCGCGAATGATTTCGACAATGGCGTCGTCGCCGAAGACGATGTTTTTCTCGCTCAGGCCAGTCTGCTCGCGCTGCTTTTTGACCAGATACTGGCGGGCGATCTCCAGCTTTTCCTGCTCGGTGTAGCCCTGCAGACGGAGCACTTCCATGCGGTCCTGGAGCGCGGCGGGAATGGTGTGCATGACGTTGGCGGTAGCCACAAACAGCACCTGCGACAGGTCGTAATCGACGTCGAGGTAGTGGTCCTGGAAGGTGGTGTTCTGCTCGGGATCGAGAACTTCAAGCAGCGCCGAGGCGGGATCGCCGCGGAAGTCCGAGGCCATCTTGTCGACTTCGTCTAGCAGGAAGACGGGGTTCTTGGTGCCGGCCCGCTTCATGTGCTGGATGATCTGGCCGGGCATCGCTCCAATGTAGGTGCGGCGATGGCCGCGAATCTCGGCCTCGTCGCGCACGCCGCCCAGCGACAGACGCACGAATTTGCGCCCGGTGGCCTTGGCGATGGACATGCCCAGCGAGGTTTTGCCAACTCCGGGAGGTCCGGCGAAGCAGAGGATGGAACCCTTGGGGTTTTTGACCAACTGGCGGACGGCGAGAAACTCGAGGATGCGCTCCTTGATCTTTTCCAGGCCGTAGTGGTCTTCGTTGAGCACCTTTTCGGCGTACTCGATGGAGCGGGTTTCCTTGGACTTTTTCTTCCACGGCACGGCCAGCAGCCAGTCAATGTAGTTGCGGCTGACGGTGGACTCAGCCGACATAGGGGGCATGGCTTCAAGCTTTTTAAGTTCCTGAATGGCCTTATCCAGCGTTTCCTTGGGCATGCCGGCGGTTTCGATCTTCTTGCGTAGTTCGTCGAACTCGCTCTTTTCGCCGCGGCCCAGTTCCTTCTGGATGGCCTTGATCTTCTCATTGAGGTAGTACTCTTTCTGGGCGCGTTCCATCTGGCGCTTGACGCGCGACTGGATGTTGCGGTCCAGGTCGAGCTTTTCAATCTCGACGTCGAGGACGTCGGCAATGCGCGCCAGGCGGGCGGCCGGATCGAAGATGGCCAGCAGGTCCTGCTTTTCCTCAATGCCGAGCTGGAGGTTGGCGGCGATGGTATCGGACAGCTTGGAGGGCTCGTCCATGCGCACGGTGGCGATGATGGTCTCGTAGTTGAGCGACTGCTGGAGCTTGACGTACTGCTCAAAGAGGCTGGTGACGCGGGTCATCAACTGCTCGGTGGCCGGGGTCATTTCGAACTTGGTTTTGCCGGTGCGCACGGTGGCCACGAAGAAGCCGTCCTTGTCGGTGACTTCACTGGATTTGGCGCGTTCCACGCCCTCGACCAGGACCTTGATGTTGCCGTCCGGCATCTTGACGCTCTGCACAATGGTGCAGATGGAGCCGACCTGGTAGATGTCCTTAGCCTTGGGCTCGTCGATGGAGGCATCGTGCTGGGTGGCGAGAAAAATCTTGCGATCGCCGTTGAGGGCCTCTTCCAGGGCGCGGACGCTGGACTCGCGGCCGACCACGAAGGGGGTCATCATATAAGGAAAAATCACCATGTCCCGAATGGGCATCATGGGCAATTTGCGGGATTCGATCTTCTTCACAGCAGTCATAGAGCCCCCTAGGAATTGGATGCACCAAAGCAGCGCCAGTTGCGGGGCTTGTTGTGCGAAACCTGTTGGGATTGTACAGCGGAATGGGCGGCGGGAACGAGGTACAAAGGCGGAGCGGGGAAGATTGCGGAGGCGGGATTTCGGCGGCGTAGCAAATTATGTTTGACCAGCTTGGTGCGTGGAGAGGAGCAGCGGCCGCGTTGGCAACAGTGCTACCATGACGTCCGAAGGAGAACGACCCATGTCAGAACCAACGATTGCCCAAAAGAGTCCGTATCCGGTGGAAGTCGAGGCCGGGAAAAGCTATTTCTGGTGCGCCTGCGGCAAGAGCGCCATGCAGCCTTTCTGCGACGGGAGCCACAAGGGGACGGATTTCACGCCCGTGAAGTACGACGCCACCGAGGACAAGAAGGTCTTTTTCTGCGGCTGCAAGCACACGAAGAACCCACCCCTCTGCGACGGCAGCCACCACGCGCTGTAGGTTCGGATTAGGGTGGGGACCGGGTCACTACTGCCGGTTTGGGGTTTGTTGCTTTCCCACCCATCGCAAAAAGCGCGATGGATGGGGCACCCAGATGTGGCTGGGATGGACAGAGGACACGAAGAGCCCGGAAATGAAGAAGCCCCTCAGGCTGAAGTGCAGACTGAGGGGTTTCTTGTATTGCGCTGGTCTTGCTGAGGCGATCAGCCGGCTTTTTCAAGCAGGCAGGGGGTCAGGTCGCGGCGCTCGACCATTTCGCGGGTGATTTCCAGGTCGCGGACGCGCTTGTTGTTGGGCAGGTTGTACATCAGGTCGAGCATCAACTCTTCCAGAATCATGCGCAAGCCGCGCGCGCCGACCTTGCGGGCCAGGGCCTCGCGGGCCACCGCGCAGATGGCGTCCGGAGTGAAGTGGAGACGGACGTTCTCGTACTCCAGCAGACGCTGGTACTGCTTGAGGATGGCGTTCTTGGGCTTGGTCAGAATCTGGATCAGCGCGTCCTCGTCCAGCTCGTCGAGGATGCCCATAACGGGCAGACGGCCGACGAACTCGGGAATGAGGCCGTACTTGATGAGATCCTGCGGCTCGGTCTTGCGGAGCAACTCCGTGTCGCGATGAGAAGGAATCGTGGACTCGGCTTCCGCATCGGCGATCTTGAAGCCCAGGGCCTTTTTGCCTACGCGGCGGCCCACCACGCGCTCCAACCCCACAAACGCCCCGCCGCAAATGAACAGGATGTTGGTGGTGTCGATGGCGGTGAACTCCTGGTGCGGGTGCTTGCGACCGCCTTGCGGCGGAACGTTGGCCACGGTGCCCTCAAGAATCTTGAGCAGGGCCTGCTGCACGCCTTCGCCGGAGACATCGCGGGTGATGGAGGGGTTCTCGTCCTTGCGGCCGATCTTGTCGATTTCGTCGATGTAGATGATGCCCTGCTGGGCGCGGGTGACGTCTCCGTCGGCGGCCTGCAGCAGCTTGAGGATGATGTTTTCGACGTCCTCACCCACGTAACCGGCTTCGGTCAGCGTGGTGGCGTCCACAATGGCGAAGGGAACGTCGAGCATCTTGGCCAGGGTCTGCGCCAGCAAGGTTTTGCCGGAGCCGGTGGGGCCAATCAGCAAAATGTTGCTCTTTGCCAGTTCCACTTCGTTGTTGCGCACCTTGTTCATCTGGATGCGCTTGTAGTGGTTGTAGACGGCCACGGCCAGCTTCTTTTTGGTCTGGTCCTGGCCGATCACAAAGTCGTCAAGAAAGCTCTTGACCTCTTGCGGTTTGGGCAGGTGGGCGGCGGGCGTGGCGGGATTGGCGTCGCCGCGGTCGTCCTCGAGAATCGAGTTGCAAACAGCTACGCACTCGTCGCAGATGTAGGCGCGAGGGTAGTCGCTGGGCGACGAGATCAGCTTGGCCACGGCGTCCTGTGACTTGTGACAGAACGAGCAGCGCAGTGCTTCTTCGGGTCCCGTGCGCGTTTTCATTGTTGTGCTCCCTTTGGACGAGCTTATTCAAATGCGACCGATACGGCCGAAAAGTTACGTACGAGGCCGGTCGATGATCTCATCGACAATGCCGTATTCCTTGGCCTGTTGGGCGTTCATGATGAAATCGCGCTCCACGTCGTGCTCGATCTGATCGAGAGACTGGCCGGTGTGCTTGGCCATGAGGGTATTGGTGATTTCGCGGATGCGAAGGATCTCGCGCGCGTGGATGTCGATGTCGGTGGCCTGGCCGCTCAATCCGCCCATGGAGGGCTGATGGATGAGGATGCGGGAGTTGGGCAGGGCGAAGCGCTTGCCCTTGGTGCCGGCCAGAAGGAGAAACGCGCCCATGCTGGCCGCCTGGCCAATGCAATAGGTGACCACGTTGTTCTTGATGAACTGCATGGTGTCGTAAATGGCCAGGCCCGCGGTGATGGAGCCGCCCGGCGAGTTGATGTAGAGCGAGACGTCCTTCTCGGGGTCCTCGCCCTGCAGGAAGAGCATCTGGGCCACGATGAGGTTGGCAACCTGGTCGTCAATGGGCGTGCCAAGAAAGATGATGTTGTCGCGAAGCAGACGGGAGTAAATGTCGTAGGCGCGCTCGCCCCGGCTCGTCTGTTCAACCACCATGGGAACCAATGCCATTGGGATCTTCTTCTCGTTCTTCCGTTGGGGATCGTCTTTCCCCGTTTTTGTTGACCGCGCGGCAGGTCTCCCCGCCGCGCGGCGGATACCGCTGGCTTAGGCGGGCAGTCGGTCGTAGAGCAGGTTTGCGGTCTTTTCGCGACGCAATTGCTCCTTGATTCTGACCAGGCCGCCGTCTTCGGTCAAACGCTGGCGCAAGGCTTCTTCCGGCTCCCTGGACTGCAAAGCCGCAATTTGCACTTCGCGGTTCAGATCGTCGTCGCTAACCGTAATGTTCTCTTCGTTAGAGATGCGATCAAGCAGGATGGATGCTTTAACTTCGGCGATGGCGCTGTCACGCTGGGCGGTGCGCAGGCGGTTAAAGTCGAGTTTGCGCATCTGCTCGGTGCTCATGCCCTGGGCCGAGAGGGCGCGCAGGCCGCGTTCGAGGCGGGCGTCAATCTGCTCCTGGACGAGCGACTCGGGAACCGGGAACTGGAATTTCTCGATCAGAGCCGCGAACAGCCGGTCCTTGGTTTCGCCGACGACGCTCTGGCGCTTGCTGGAGGCGATGTGCTCGCGGATGCGGGCTTCGAGGTCGGCAAAGCTGTCGTAGTCGCCCAGTTCCTTGGCGAAATCGTCGTTCAGCTCGGGCAGGGTGCGCTTCTTGATGGCCTTGACTTCGACTTCGTAGGCCACCGTTTTGCCGGCCAGCTTGGGCTCGGCATAGTCGGCCGGATAGATGACCTCGGCCTTCAGCTCCTGGCCGGGCTTGGCGCCGCGCAAAGCGGTGGTGAAAGCTTCCACCGTATCCTTGCCGCCAATTTCAACCAGCGTATTTTCACCGGCGATGGGGGCAGCTTCGGCGTCGCCGTCGACCACACCTTTATAGGTGATCTCAGCCCAGTCGCCATCGACCAGGGGGCGGTCTTCTTCGACCGGCTCAACGGAGGCGCGGGACTCGCGCAACTGCGCCAACTCCTGCTGGTACTCTTCCTCGGTGATTTCCACCGTGGGCTTGTCCACGGTGACGCTCTGGTAGCCGTCGATGGAGAAGTCGGGGAGGTATTCGAAGACCGCCTTGACGTGCAGCGGCGCGCCGTCTTCCACGGTCAGCTCGGTCACCTGGGGCTGTCCGACCGGCTTTACGCCGAGGTCGAGGACCGCCTTGTTGAAGCGCTCGGGGAGCAGGCCGTCGATGACGTCCTTCTTGATTTCGGCGGCAAAACGCCGCTTGATGACCGTCTCCGGCACCTTGCCGGCGCGGAATCCGGGAATCTTGGCATATTTACGGTAGTTTTTTACCGTGTTGGCATAGGCCTTGGAAACCTCGTCCGCGGGAATGTCGAGGACCAGTTCGCGGGTGCAGTCCGGGTTCAGGATGGGGCCATGCTGGTGTTCGTGGTCATGCTCATGATCGTGGTCGTGATCGTGTTCTTCGTGCGCATGGTCGAGGGAGGGCGTAGACTCGGCCGTCTCAGGTTCGGGCTGGTTTTCGATGTCGGTAGAACTCAACGTTTTGCCTTCCAGGCGCGCTACGCGCCGAACAAATGCCATTCCGGACTGGAAATTGCCCTCTTCTGTAGCAGGCCGCAGCTTGGGCTGCCGCACAGGGCACAACCAGCCCCCTATGGCTGGGGGAGATATCCATTCTCATGGTAAGAGGGATTGCCGACAGGGTCAAACCGCCAAGCCCTGTTTTGGCGCTGGAGCGCACCGCGGAAGGCACGTTACTGTTCGGTGACCTGGGGCTTACGAACGTACTTGAGGAAGCGGGGATGAGCGGCGCCGAACTGAGCGTAGTGGGCGCGCGCCTCTTCCAGGCTGAGCTGGCCGTTGACCGTGAGGCGCACTTCAGCCGCATCACGGTCCTCCTGGCCGTCATCCTCCCACCAACATACCGGGCATAGAGCCATGGCGTCTGGAGTTTTGAGCGTCCTGTAGCCGCAGCAGGGGCAGCGAAAACGAACTTCCGTAAGAGTCTGCACGATAGCCCTCGCGTGGATGGACGAGAACGGAGGGGAAAATGATTACACAAAAGGCAGATTTTGCGGTGGAAGACAGCTTTCCGCGCATTTTTCCTGAAGGGGTGGAGGAAGGAGCATTCCCACCGGGGGCTTTGCCCAAAAAGTGGCCAAAGTTCGCGGTCTCCCCGGTCCCCAACTGCGAGCGACTGGGGGCACGCACCTTCAGTGGTGCGATTCACTTCCTTGGGGCCTGGGGCACCCGCCTCAGCGCGGCCCTACGGACGCGAAGAACATGATCGGGATGCTGTCCCAGGGTTGCGCTACGCTCCACCCTGGGTAAGTATCGGCGGCTCCCTCCGGGAGCCAGTGCGTTTGTGCAGCGGCCCATTTTCATGCCCCGTTGTGAGCCCGAAGGATCATGAGCGACTATTTTCACATCTTCCCTTCGGGAAGGTCGTGGTGGATGCTACAAAACGGCTGCGGCGATCCTCCGGGAAAAATGCGGTTGATCCTCCAGGACTGCGGTTGTCCTGTACCCCAGTGGCGGCGCGAAACATGGGCGCGCCGCGCCAATTAGAATTACGGGCGAGAAAGGGATCATCCACCGATGCCGCATCTATCTGTCTCATATCGGGCTGCTCGTTTTGCCTTTTGCCGGAGTTTTCTGTTTTTGGGAGCGCTCATGACCGTGCCGTGCATTTGCCTGGCCCAAGCCCAGCCTGCGCCGCTGCGGGTGGCCATTGTGGGGCTGGCGCACGACCACGTGGCGGGATTCCTGGAGAACCTGCCGAAGCATCGCGATGTCGAGCTGGTGGGCATTGCGGAGGCCGACCCGGAGCTGACGGCCAAGTACCAGAAGAAGTTCGCGCTGGCCGATACGCTTTTTTTCAAGAGCATGGCGAACATGATTGAAGTGCGCCATCCACAGGCCGTGCTGGTGTATACCCCGATCTCGGAACATCGACCTGCGATTGAAATTGCCGCGCAGTATGGGGTTGCGGTGATGGTGGAAAAGCCGCTGACGCTCTCGCTCGGCGACGCACTGGCCATTCGCAAGGCAGCGCGGGAGCACCACATCCAGGTGCTGGTGAACTACGAGACCACCTGGTACGCCAGCAACCGCGCCGCCTACGACGAGGTGAAGAGCGGCCATTTGGGCGCGATTCGCCGCGTTGTGGTGCATGACGGCCACCAGGGGCCCAAAGAGATTGGCGTATCCCCGGAGTTTTTGAGTTGGCTCACCGATCCGGCGCAGAACGGCGCGGGCGCTCTTTATGACTTTGGCTGCTACGGCGTGGACCTGATGACGTGGCTGATGCACGGGGAGACGCCGCTGACGGTGACCGCGGTGGTCAATCGCGACAAGCCGCAGATTTATCCGCGCGTGGACGACGATTCGACGATTGTGCTGGCTTATCCCCAGGCGCAGGCGGTGATTCAGGGCTCGTGGAACTGGCCCTTCGCGCGCAAGGACATGGAGGTGTACGGCGCTGCCGGGTACGCCATTACAGTAGGCGCGGACCGGCTGCGCCTGCGCCGCGATTACTACGCGGAGGAAAAAGTGGGGCAAGCCGCTCCGCTGAGCGCATCGCAAGGGGATTCGCTGAGCTATTTGACGGCGGTGCTGAACGGCAAGATTGAAGCGAAGGGCGACCTGTCCGCTCTGGATACCAATGTTGTGGTGATGCAGATTCTGGACGCGGCCAGGGAGTCGGCGCGCACCGGACGGAGCGTGCGGCTGACGAAGGTGGAGGAGTAGGAGGCGCTGGCATTACCAGCAGGCCGCGACCTGGGCAATCGCATGGATGGGTTTCAGGGCCGAAGAAGGGTCTCAGCGCGGTTAAAACGACCCAATCTTGATACTCGGGAACTTACCAACGAGCACTACGAGGCCGTCGGCGGGGTGATTGGCTCCCTCAGCAAACGAGCAGAGTCTTTGTTCTCATCCTTGCCCGACGATGCCCACCGAGCGACGATGCGGCGATTGATACTCCGCATGATCGCGACCGAAGGCGGCGAGCTCACACGCCGGCGTGTTTATCAGGAAGAGGAATTGGATTATCCATTACCGCACGGACTTTTTCGTGCCATCGACATTGAATCCGTCGAAACTTTTTCCATTTGGCTTG